>NZ_CCXH01000070.1 GCF_000820725.1 Actinomyces polynesiensis
AGGCAGAGCGGTGCGCGCAGATCGGTGCCGGGGGTCAGGCGACCCAGCCGGACAGGCCGCGGCGGGCCTGCTCCTCCAGGGTGGCGACGCAACCGGCGGATTCGTTCGCCCAGGGGACGTAGTGGTACTCCTGCCCGCCCGCTTCCAGGAAGGTCTCGCGGTTGAGGATGTTGATCTCCTCCAGGGTCTCCAGGCAGTCGGCCATGAACCCGGGGCAGATGACGTCCACGCGGCGGGTGCCCCCACGTCCGAGTTCGCCCATGGTGTCGATGGTGGCCGGGCCGATCCACTCGGCGGGACCGAAGACCGACTGGAATCGCACGAGCAGGCCGCCCTCGTCGACACCGAGGCGTTCCCGCAACAGGCGCGCGGTCGTCTCGCACTCGGAACGGTAGGGGTCGCCGGCGTCGTGCATGGCACGCGGGATCGAGTGGAAGCTGGTGACCAGGCGGTCCCCGGCGGCGAAGTCCGGGCGGCCCTGCTCGGCCCAGTGGCCCTCGAGGGCGCGGGCGAGGGCCTCCACGTAGACGGGCGAGTCGGGGAAGGAGCGCACGGTGCGCACCTCGAGCTGGTCGCGGGCCTGCAGTGTCCAGCGGGCGACCTCGTCGATGACGGTCCCCGCGGAGGAGGCGGCGTACTGCGGGTAGGCGGGCAGCACCAGCACCCGGCGCACGCCCTGGTCGTACAGGTCGGTGAGCACGTCACGCAGGGCGGGCTCCCCGTAGCGCATCGCCACCCGGACCCGGACGTCCTCGCCGAGCGCGTCCTGGAGGTCCTCCACCTGGCGGCGCGACCAGTGCATGAGGGGGGAACCCTCCGGCATCCAGATCGAGGCGTACTTGCGCGCCGAGTCGCGTGGGCGCACTCGCAGGATGATGCCCTCGAGGACGGGGCGCCACAGCAGCGGATGGGTCTCGATGACCCGACGGTCGGAGAGGAACTCCCGCAGGAAGGGACGCACGGCCTTCGCGGTGGGTGCCTCGGGGGTGCCGAGGTTGACGAGCACCACTGCGGCGCCCGCGGTCGGGGCAGGGGTGCCGACGGCGGGGGCGGTGGTCACCGCGCTGCTGGCTGTCGGCCCCGGCGCCGCGGCCCCCGGGGTGGGGACGTCCTCCCGCGCGGGCGTCGTCGACGAGGGCGACACCGTGTCGTGCTGACGTTCTGACACTTCGATTGACTCCGTCACGTCCTCCACCCTAACGGCCGCGGGAGTGGCGGGCCGACCATCCCATGCCACCCCTGCCGGGAACGATGGTGGCCACGCCGCGACCGGCTGGTCGGGCAATCCTTCGGTGCCACCACGCCTGTTCAGTGGATCGACCCGTGTCACGACTGCCTGGGCGGACGTCCTTCCTGGCACCGGTGCCTGTTCGGTCGCTCGTTCCGTGCCGCAAGTGCCTGGATGGACGACCCTCCTGCCACGACTGCCTGTTCGGTCGACCATCCCATGCCACAACTACCTATTCGGTCGAGCATTCTGCGCCACAACTGCCCAGATGGACGACGCTCCTTGCACCACTGCCTGTCCGGTGGCACGGGGTCGCCACAAGGGGCACTCCCGACCCACAGACGAAGGACCGGGTGCAGGGGTGGTCGGACCACCCCTGCACCCGGTCAACCCCGACACCCGGTCCGCGCCGGGGACGGGGACTCAGGACAGGTGACCGGAGGTCATCGTGATCCTGCGCTGGGCCCTCTTCGCCACGGCGGAGTCGTGGGTGACGACGATCATCGTGAATCCCAGCCGCCTCCAGTGCTCCTCGAGGAGGTCCATCACCTCGTCGCGCATCTTCTCGTCCAGGTTGCCGGTGGGCTCGTCGGCCAGGATCACCCGGGGCTGCTTGACGAGCGCACGCGCGATCGCGACGCGCTGTTGCTGTCCGCCGGAGAGCTCGCCGGGCAGGTGGTCCTCGCGGCCCTGCAACCCCACCTCGGCCAGGGCCTCCATGGCACGCCCGCGTCTCTCGTCGCCCGTGACCTTCAGGGGGACCAGACCCGCCTCGACGTTCTCCCTCGCGGTGAGGGTGTTCACCAGGTTGAAGCCCTGGAAGACGATGCCCAGGTCCTTCGCCCGGAACTTGGTGAGCTGAGACTCCGACATCCGCGTGATGTCGGTCCCCTCGAAGTCGACGGTGCCGGAGTCCGGGCGGTCCAGGCCGCCGAGCATCTGGAGCAGGGTCGACTTGCCACCACCCGTGTTGCCCCTGATGGCCAGGAACTGCCCGTCAGGGACCTCCAGGCTGACGCCGTCCAGGGCGGTCACCGTGCGCGAGGTCCTGTAGGTCTTCGTGACGTCCTTCAACTGGTACATGTCGTTCCTCCTCAGTCCACACTCCGCAGCGCCGCTGCGGGACGGAGCTTGCTGACCTTGATCGCGCCGGCTCCTCCGGCGACCACACCTCCGAGGAGGCTCGCGCCCACTCCCAGCCCGACCGCGGTGAGCGACGGGTCGAGGTGCAGCGTGGTCGTGGTGCTGGTGGCCGACGCCGTGACAGCACCTGGGCCCGCAGCGTCCCCGGGGGCACCGCCTCCGGTGGGAGCGGAGCCCGTGTCCGTGCTGCCGGGCGCGCCCTGACCGGTGGTGGGCATCCCGCCCGTCGCACCGGCGGAACCACCCAACGTGATTCCCGCGGCATTGATGCCGATCACCGCCGCGACACCGAGGGCGAGCCCCACGACACCACCGATCACGGCCTGGACGAGGGTCTCGGCGACCACATTGCCCAGGACACGGGTGTTCGACCACCCGATCGCCTTGAGGGTCCCGAGCTCACGGGTCCTGCGGGTCACCGAGGAGATCGTGAAGAGGCTGGCCAGGAGGAAGGCGAGGGCGAGGATGCCGATCGTCAGCCACTTGCCGAACCCACTGATCCAGGAGGCCGCGGAGGACAGCGAACCCGACACGGTGCTGGCGAGGTCGGACTGGGTGGAGACCGTCTCGTCGGGGAGGGCGGTGGCCAGTGCGTCGGCCAGGGTGTCCACGTCGTCGGCGCTGGCGGCCTTCACGTAGATCGTGGTCACCGCTCCGTCCTCGTCGGCCAGCGTCTGGGCGACCGAGAGCGGCACGTAGATGTCGGAGGCACTCTGGGAGGACTCCTCGGAGAGGATGCCCACGACCGTGGCGGTCGTGTCGGTGCCCAGGGTGACGGTGTCGCCGACCGCGATGGAGCTGTCGGAGGCGTAGGTCGCGGAGATGACGGCGGAGTCCGTGTCGTCCGCGCTCAGGAGCGCTCCGCTGGAGACGGTCATGTCGCTCAGGGGACCGACGTCGGTGGCACTCGGGTCGACACCCATGATGGTGGTCTGGTCGAGGTCGAAGGAACCTCCGCCGAAGCCGCCGGGGGCACCGCCACCCTGCCCGGGACCGCCCTGGCCGCCCTGGTCCTGGGAGTCCGTCCCGGAGGAGTCAGTCCCGGAGGACTCCTGCTGCTGGATGGTCCCCGAGAAGTCGGTCTGGGTGAGGGAGAGGGTGGCCGTCGCCGCGCTCACACCCGATGTGGCGCTGACGGTGTCGAGGACGGTGGAGTCCATGGTCTGGGTCCCACGGGCGACACTCACCTGCGTGGACGAGATGTCCGTGCTGCCGTCGGCGCCGGTCTGACCGGCCTCCGGGCCGAACTGCATGCCCCCGCCGCCACTCTCGGCGTCCCCACTCTGTGCGTCCCCGCGCGTCGGCGAGGACGTGATGGTGAGGTCCGTCCCGACGCCGTAGACCGCCTGGAGCACTGAATTCTGTGCCGCGGCGATGCCGTTCGATGCGGCGGAGATGACCAGGACGGCCGCAACCGCCAGGGCCATTCCGATGCTGATGATCGCCGTCTGGCGCTTGCGCCGGGTGATGCCCCGGCGGACGTACTCGAACATTCTTCTCCTCAGATGCTGTCCGACCCGCTGCGCGATGACGCTATGGGCGCGAGGTCGTGGCCAGCCCTGAGAAGGCTGTGGGTGGGCTGTGAAGGTGGGGACGCCCTCGTCCGCGCCGCACTCACGGCACGACGCGTGGCACCGGCCCGGCATCCCGTGCGGGCACGGTCCGAACCGAGGGGGTGTGGCGGCTCAGCGCGGGAGGTTGGCCTCGATGAGCGCGATGATGGCGGGGTCGTCGGGCTTGGTGGTGGGGCGGAAACGGTGGACGGAGCCGTCGGGGAGTACGAGGAACTTCTCGAAGTTCCACCGCACGCGCCCGTTGTGCCCCTTGGGGTCCTTCGCCTGCTTGAGCACGGTGTAGAGCGGGTGCTCGCCGCGCCCGTTGACCTTGAGACGCGCGAGCACCGGGAAGGTCACGCCGTAGGTCGTGGAGCAGAACGTCCTGACCTCCTCGTCGGTGCCGAGTTCCTGGCGGAACTGGTTCGAGGGGAAGCCGAGGACCGTGAACCCTCGGTCCGCGTAGCGTCGTTGCAGTTCCTCGAGGGTCTCGTACTGGGGCGCGAGGCCGCAGCGCGAGGCGACGTTGACCACCATGACGACGTCCCCGGCCCACCGGCCGAGCGTCTCGGTGGTCCCCTGCATCGTCTCGAAGGGGATCGATCTCAGGTCAGCGGTTCCCGTGGCAGCCATGGGACAATCGTCCGCCCGATGCCGCTCCCCCGCGCGGGCTGGGGCAGTGCTGGGTGGGCAGGCGCAGCGCCGCCGCGCC
>NZ_CCXH01000071.1 GCF_000820725.1 Actinomyces polynesiensis
CCGGGGGTCAGCCCGCCCGCTCCTCGCCCTCGACCCCGCGCCCGTCGACGACCGCGCGCCCCTCGACGTCCACCCCTGCGAGTGACCTGAGGAGGGCGGCTCCGGTGTCGGCGTCCGGGACGGTCACCGCGAACCGCCGTCCACGGGTGGTCGTCACCCCCAGGGCCGGGCCCCCGCGCAGGACGACGGCACGTCGCCCGGGTCTCCACCGGTACCCCCATCCGCCCCACTCCAGGGGTTGGAGGGCGCGCACGGCCTCGGCCCGGGCGACGTCGTGCAGGGGAATGCGGCGCAGCGGGATCCCGGTCAGGACGGGGACCACGCGCAGACCCCGGTGGTCGACGGTGACGCGGATCCGGGACAGCGAGAGCGGCACGAACACCACCACCACGACCGCCGCGACCATGACGACCACGAAGCCGGGGTCGCCACGGACCAGGACGAGCAGGGGCACCGCCGCGGCGCCCAGTGCGAGTGCGATCCACGTGAAGCCCGGCGCGCGCACCGTCCTCGTCCACGTCCCCGCCCGGTCCGGAGCGCCAGGACCGGCGTGGCCCGGTGGGCGCACCGCCCCCGACGCACCGTCGCCGCCTGCTGGTGGGTCGGGCTCGGTGTCCATGTCGCCATTGTCCGCGCGGGGCGCCCGCCGCGGGGCCGGTCCGCGTGGGTGCGCGCGCCCGCGCCGTGGGAGGATGACCCCGAGCTGGCCATCGCACCGAGGAGGAGCGCCCATGCCCCACCGTCGCGGAGCCGCGTCGTCGAACCGCCGTCCCCAGGGGGAGGACCCCGGCCTGCTCCTCGACGTCCGGCAGGTGACGCGCACGGTGTCGGGCCTGAGGATCCTGTCCGCGACCTCCCTGAAGGTGCGGGCGGGGACGTGCACCGTCCTGCGCGGCGAGAACGGCTCGGGCAAGACCACCCTGCTGCGTGTCCTGCTGGGGTTGGACGCCCCGACGACGGGCAGCGTCCGCCTCGTCCCGGGTGCCCTGGAGCGGCGCGACATCGCCCACGTCATCCAGCCACCGCCCTTCTTCGAGGACCTCACCGTCCTCGAGCACCTCCTCTTCGTCCGCGCCTCGTGGGGTCTGCCCTCGGGGACCGAGGCTCCGCTCGCACTGCTGCGGGCCTTCGACGCGGAGCGTCTCTCCCGTCACTTCCCCGACGAACTCTCCTCGGGGGAGAGACAGGTCGTCGCCCTCTGCCTGGGGCTGGCACGGCCCGCGCGCGTCCTCGTCCTCGACGAACCCGAGCAGCGCCTGGACACCGGACGCCGACGGGCCCTGGGGGACGCACTGCGCTCACGCATCGAGGCGGGACTCGCCGTCGTCATGGCGACCCATGCCCCCGACCTGACGGACGCCGTGGCTGACGAGGTCCTCACCCTCTCGGCCCCGGAGTGAGGGGACACCGGTGAGCAGCCCCATCCCCTCCGTCCCGCTCTCGGCCCCTCACCCGGGAAGGGCCGCACTCGCCCGCGCGCGTCGCATCGTGCACGAGGGCGGACCCACACGCCGCGACCTGGTCTACAGGGCCTATGTCGCGGTGCTGCTCGTGGCCATGATCGGGGTCCCGCTCCTGACGGGCCTGACCTCGGCGATTCCCGGGGACCGCGCCGCCGCCGTGGTGTGGGGGGCCCGGCAGTGGTTCGCACTGCCCCTGGTGCTCTGCGCCGTCGCACCGACCCACCTGGGACCGGTCATCACCTCCGCAGGTGAGCTCCACTACCTGGTCGACGGCCCCTTCGGGGCGCGCCGCGTACTGGCGGGACGGACCTGGACTGTGCTCGGCGCGGTGCTGGTGGTGGTCGGTGCCCTGGCCGTGACGGTGGCGGTCGGCCTGGGTCTGGACGGTCCCGCGGTCGCCACGACCACAGCCTGGGCACTGGGACAGGCCGCCCTCGTGGTCCTGGCACTGCTCGGCATCCAGAGCGCCTGGTCCCGACCGTCGCGTCTCCTCGCCGCCCTCACGGGGGCGGGACTCGCCGCCCTCGCGCACCTGGGCGGGCGCGGCGGGTGGACGTTGGGAGGACGCACCGACGCGGTGGTGGCCGCAGTCCTGGGTGTGGCCGTCTGCCTGACGGTGGCCGCCGTCCCCCTTCTGCTGGACCGCGTCCCGATGCGGGTGCTCGAGCACGACGTGCGCGTGCGCCACCTGATCCGCACGGGTCTGGGGACCGGGGACGTGGGGGCGCTGTCCGTCCACGACGGTCCGCGCCACCGGCACCTGCGCGGGCGGACACTCCCCTTCGGGGGTGAACTCCTGCGACGCACCGTCGCCGTGGGTGTGCTGGGTGCCATGAGAGCTCCCTGGCGCACGGCGGGCGCGTTGCTCGCCCTGGTGGCGGCCGGCACCTGGATCGGCGCCGTGATGTCCGGGGAGTCCTGGGCCTCCTCCGCCGGGGGACTCCCGAGCGTCCTGGCGGCCCCGGCTGCCCTGCTGGTCACCCAGTGGGCCTTCACCGTGCTGTCGGGACCGCTGACTGACGTCCTGGAGTCACTGGGAGCCGGACGCCTGGACCCTGCTCCCTTCGACCGGATGTACCTCGCCCACCTGGTGCTCCCCTGGTCGCTGGTGGTCGTGGTGACCGGGGTCGCCGCGGGTGTGGGCGCGGCGCTGGGTGGCACCACACCGGCGCCGGGCCAGTGGTCCACCGTCGCGGGGGGTCTGGTGCTGGTCGCCCTCGTCGCGCCGTGCACCTCCCTGGCGATGGTGGCCTCCTCCTCGCCTCCCCTGGCGCTCCTCACCCCGACACCCTCACCCTTCGGCGACTCCTCCTCCCTGGTCGTCGTCGCGTGGATGCTGCGCGGGCTGACTCCCGCCGCGGTCCTCGCGGCCGTGCTCGCGCTGGCGGTGGCACGGGTCCTGCCCGACGGTCGGGCGTTGTGGGGATGCGCCCTCGTCCTGCTGGTCGCATGCGTGGCCGTGGCGGGACTGCGGGCCCGGTCGCTGGCGCGCACGGACCGGCACGCCCGCGGCGAGGAACCGGCGACCGACTGAACCGGGGCCACCGAACCGCGGCCGGCTGAAGCGGGGCCACCGAACCGCGGCCGGCTGAAGCGGGGCCACTGCACCGGGGCCGGCCCGCCTTTATTGACTATCATTCTCAACATGATTAGCCTCGGGGGCTGAGTCAACATCAGCGCACGTCCCCGGCCCGAGGTGGCCGGGTGGAATCGGAGGATGACATGAGGGTTTCCCGGATGCTCGGCCGCGTCGTGGTGGCGGTCGCCGCCACGACGGCACTGGCGGCCTGCTCGACGGGTTCCGGCCAGTCAGGGACCGCTGACGAGAGCGGTCAGAGTGGTCAGAGCGGGGACGGGACGATCTCGCTCGTTGCCTCCACGAACGTCTGGGGCGATGTCGCATCGCAGGTGGCCGGTGACGCGGTGAGCGTCACGAGCATCATCTCCGATCCGGACACCGATCCCCACGAGTACCAGGCGGACGCCCGCACGCAGCTGGCCCTGTCGGACGCGACCGTGGTCGTGGAGAACGGCGGGGGTTACGACGACTTCGTCGACACCATGCTCTCCGCGGCGAAGTCGGAGGCCACGGTCATCAACGCCGTCGACGTCTCGGGTTTCGCCGCGACGCAGGGCGATGAGCTCAACGAGCACGTCTGGTACGACTACCCCACCGTGATCAAGGTCGCGGGCGCCATCGAGGAGGCCCTCTCGAAGGCCGACCCGGACAACGCCTCGACGTTCGAGTCGAACCTCGCCACCTTCACCACCAAGGTCGAGGGCCTGGAGAAGGCGGCGGCCGAGGTCAAGTCGGCCCACGCCGGCGCCGGAGTCGCGATCACCGAGCCGGTGCCGCTGTACCTGCTGGAGGCCATGGGCCTGGACAACAAGACCCCCGAGGCCTTCTCCGAGGCCATCGAGGAGGAGACCGACGTCCCCGCCACCGTCCTGGACGAGACGCTCAAGCTCTTCAGCGACCACCAGGTGGATGCACTCGTCTACAACGAGCAGACGACCGGCCCCCAGACCGAGGCCGTCCTCTCCGCGGCGAAGGATGCGGACATCCCGGTCGTGCCCGTCCAGGAGACCCTGCCCGCCGGACTCGACTACGTCAGCTGGCAGCAGAAGATCATCGACGAGATCTCTGCCGCACTGTCCAAGTGACACATCGGGATCCCCGGTCCCGCGACCTAGAATCGGTCGCAGGGCCGGGGATCCTCCCGTTCCCGGTCGCACTGCCACCGGAGGAAGAGGAACACATGTCGTCTGAGGTCGGGTCGCAGGGCCCCGCGGCGGACCCCCACCCGGGCCCCACCCCACCACCCCTCCACCCACGCCCCTCCGGGGCGCCTGCGGCAGGGACCGCGCAGGGGACCCCCGTCGTGTCCTACACGGACGCCGAACTCACACTGGGGGGACGCGTCCTGTGGCAGCACCTCTCCATCGACATCCACCCCGGTGAGTTCATCGCAATCCTCGGGGCGAACGGTGCCGGCAAGACCAGCCTCCTGCGCACGCTGCTCGGCGAGTACTCCCTGAGCGCCGGGGACGTGCGCATCTTCGGGGAGTCGGTCAGCCGCGGCGACGCCCGCATCGGCTACGTGCCCCAGCAGACCATGGCGGACCCTGGCCTGCCCCTGCGTGCCCGCGACCTCGTGGCGCTGGGGGTCGACGGACGCAACTGGGGCACCGGCCTGCCCAGCGCGGCACGCCGCGCCCGGGTCGCCGAACTCCTCGAGGCCGTCGGCGCCACCCGCTACGCCAGGACGCCGGTCGGTCTGCTCTCCGGCGGTGAGCAGCAGCGCGTCCGCATGGCCCAGGCGCTCGCCGGGGACCCCGCACTGCTCCTGTGCGACGAGCCCCTGCTCTCCCTGGACGTGCGACGCCAGGCCGAGATCATCGACCTCATCGACTCCCAGCGCGCCAGACGCGGTTTCGCAGTGCTCATGGTCACCCACGACGTCAATCCCGTGATCGACTACATCGACCGGGTCATGTACGTCGCCAACGGTCGCATCCGGGTCGGCACCACCGACGAGGTGATGCGCTCCGACGTGCTCTCCGAACTCTACGGATCCGAGGTGGACGTCATCCGCCAGGACGGCCGCGTCTTCGTCGCGGGCGCACCCGAGCACCGACACCACCCGGCCCCCACGACCACCGCCACCTGGAAGTGACACCCATGATGAACGCACTGGCCCTGCCACTCCCGATGGACTCCACGGACACGTCCCTGTGGAACAAGCTCTTCGACTTCTCCGACTACGGCCAGCTGGTCGCACTGCTGACGAACTCGATCCTCGCCGGCGCGGTGCTCTCCGTGGTCGGAGGCCTCATCGCCGTCTTCGTCATGCAGCGCGACATGGCCTTCGCCGTGCACGGGATCTCCGAGCTGTCCTTCTCCGGGGGTGCGGCGGGCCTCCTGTTCGGGATCGGTGTGGTCAAGGGCGCACTCGTCGGATCCCTCATCGCAGCCGCCCTCATCGGCCTCATGGGGTCCAAGGCCCGGGACCGCAACTCGATCATCGCCGTGCTCATGCCCTTCGGACTCGGCCTCGGGATCCTCTTCCTGTCCCTGGCCCCCGGGCGCACGGCGAACAAGTTCGGGCTGCTCACCGGCCAGATCGTCGCCATCGACGACCCCCGTCTGGATGCCCTGACGATCATCTCCGTCATCGTCACCCTCGGACTGCTCGCGATCTGGCGCCCCCTGACCTTCGCGAGCATGGACCCCGACGTCGCCGAGGCCCGCGGCGTGCCGACCCGCTTCCTCTCCCTCGCCTTCATGATGCTGCTGGGGCTCGCGGTGGCGGTGAGCGTCCAGATCGTCGGTGCCTTCCTGGTCCTCTCGATCCTGGTGACCCCGGCTGCCGCAGCCATGCGCCTGTCCTCCTCGCCGGTGGTCGTACCACTCCTGTCGGTGCTGTTCGCGTTCATCTCCCTGGTGGGGGGCATCATGCTCTCCCTGGGGGCGTCGGTGCCGGTGAGCCCCTACGTCACGACGATCTCCTTCCTCATCTACCTCATCGCCAACGGGGTGTGGCACCTGCGCAATGCGCGCCAGCGTCGCGCGGTGGCCGCCACCGAGGCGGCCGAGATCGCCCGCCGGGAGGCCGAGGGCGCCCCGGCGACGCACTGAACTGGACCCTGACCTGACGGGGCGCTGGTGCCCGTGGGCGGGTCCGGGCCACCCCATCGCGGGCTCCGGAGGACGGACACGGGAGGAGGAGAGAGTTGCGCACCCGCATCCCCGTCATTGCGCTGACGGGCTACCTGGGTTCGGGCAAGACGACCGTGCTCAACCACCTCCTGCGGAGGGAGGGCACGCGCGCGGGAGTGGTGGTCAACGACTTCGGCGCCGTCAACGTGGATGCCGGACTGGTCTCCGGACAGGTCGACCAACCGATGTCCATCTCCGGTGGGTGCCTGTGCTGCCTGCCCGCCGCGGGCGGTCTGGATCTCGCCCTCGAGAGGCTCGCGCACCCGCGTCTCTCCCTGGATGCCATCATCGTGGAGGCCAGCGGGGTGGCAGACCCTCTCGCCCTGTCCCGCCTCATCAGGACCAGCACCGCACCGGGCATCCGACCCGCCGGTGTCATCGAGGTGGTGGACGTCGTCGAGTACTTCCGCACCGTGGACACCCGGTTCCTCCCCCCGGCCCGTCTCGCCGCCGCTTCCCTGGTCCTGCTCAACAAGGTCGACCGGCTGGACGGTGGGCAGGACTCCCCGGAACTGGCGTGCATCACCGGGAGGATCCGTCAGGTCAACCCCCGGGTCATGGTCGTCCCCACCGTCGGAGGTCGCATCGACCCCACCCTCGTGTTCGACATCGCGGGCGACGATGACCCCCAGGACCAGCTCCCGCTGGCGCAGCTCTCCCGGCAGTGGCACCCCGACCGGGAGGGGGAGCACGCCCACGCCCGCCCCCACGCGCAAGCGGACACGGTGACGGTCACGACACCCTCGGCGGCCAACCCCTCCCGCCTGCTCGCACTGCTCAGGGAGCGACTCCCGGAGGTCTACCGGCTCAAGGGTCAGGTCAGCGTTGCCGCACCCGGCGGCACCCGCCGTTTCCTCGTCAACTCCGTCGGGGGCGACGTCCGGCTCGAGCGACGCCCGGACTCCCCCGACCAGCCCGGCGGTGAACTGGTGGCCATCGGCGTGCACATGGACGTGTCCCACACGCGCACCCTGTTGGAGCGGGCGCTGGAGGGGAGCACCAGCGGGCTCCCCTCCTCCGCGCTCACGGATGCCCTCCACCAACTGGACCACCTCTGCCGGCCCAGCATCTGAGGACAGGCCCGGCGACCGATGGGGCGCGCCGGAGGTCAGCTGACCGGTGGTGCTGGAAGGCAGCAGGCGGGTCATGCCGGAGGTCACCGGGAGGCCCCAGACCGGCCACCTGACGGGACGGAGGGGACCCCGAGGGTTTTCGCGACTTCCGCGTCGAGGAAAGGTCGTCCTGACCCGGACTCCAGAAACACCCTTTGACCTGCAACGACGTGATCCAGCGGTCGAGGTGTTGCGGGGAATGGCACTCTGGGGACATCGGAGATCCGACACCATGATCCTCGGAGGTCAACATGTCCTCCCTCGAACTCCCCCGCGTCAGCGCCTGCTCCGTCGAGAGCTGCTCCTACAACCACGCCGATGCCTGCTCCGCTGCCGCCGTGACCATCGGCTCCAAGCCGGAGGCGTCCTGCGCCACCTTCATCCCGCTGGGCGTCAAGGGCGGCCTCGATCGTGTGACCAGCTTCGTCGGAGCCTGCACGAAGGCCGACTGCAGCCACAACAGCCACCTGGAGTGCACCGCCGCCTCGATCCGCATCGGCGCCGACAAGGCGGACTGCCTCACCCACTCCGCTCGCTGAGCGACCTCGCGGACCCGTCACACGGGTCGCCACACTCCACATCGATGCTCCCGGGGAGCGCCTGACGGGCGCCCTCCGGGAGCATCTCTCGTCGTGCCACATCCGGAAACCGCGTCGACGTGTCCCGGAGGGACCGTCCGGGTCCCGTCGGGCCGCCTGCGCCCCCACTGCTCGAGCGCCGTGCCGACGAAGTGGGGTCTCGAGGTCTGAAACGGTCGGATTCCTGGCGGAACTGCCATCGAGACCCCGTCTCGTCACCTCCGGACGTCGCGGACGTGCCGCAGCCCAGCGTCGGGCGCCGCGCCGCCGAGTGCGGAGGCGGAGCTCAGGCCCCGTCCTGACCGGCCGCCTCGGGATCAGCGCCACAGGACGTCGTCGGTGACGGCTCCGGGTCAGCGCCGCAGGAGCCGGGCCCGGACACCACCGGATCCGCACCACACGGTGTCTGTGCCTCATCGGCCGGGGAGACGACCGACCGCCCGGAGGGATCGGCGCCACAGTCCTGCCCCGCGGACGGTGAGGGATCCGCGCCACAGCTCTGACCGGTGGTCGACTCCGGTGATGGCTCCGGAGAGGGATCGGAGCCGCACTCCTCCCCCAGGGTCACGGCCAGGCGGCCGTCGGGGTCGAGGCGCCGCAGGACCTCCAGGCACAGCCGGGCCAGGTCCTCGATGTCCGCGCCGTCGAGCCCACCCAGGACCAGGTCCCGCACCGCATCACCGTAGGCGGGTGCAGCCCGTCGGAAGGCCTCGGCTCCGGAGTCGGTCAGCACCGCATTGGTCGCTCGGGCATCCGCCGCACACTGTTCCTTGGTCACCAGTCCCCTGCGTTCCAGACCACTCACGACCCGCGAGAGCCGCGGAAGGGTGGCGTTCGTGCGTGAGGCGAGGGCGCTGAGGCGGAGCCGGTGGTCCGGCGCCTCGGACAGGGACTCGAGAAGGGTGTACTCGAACGCCGTGAGACGGAACCCGTGGAGACGACGGTCGAGCGCCGGGGGGAGCAGCTCGAGGAGGGCGCGCAGCCGCGCGATCGCGACGCGTTCCCCGTACCCCAGGCCCGTGGGTCCATCCGTTGTCATGGAGCCGATCCTACCATTGGTTGCACCTACAACCAATGTGGTCTACTGTCATTGCTTGTAGATACAACCAATGAGGGTGACCTCCATGGCCACCCCTCGGACACACGCCTCCGGGCGGGAAGGAACCACCATGACCAGCTTCACCATCTTCGGCACCGGCACCATGGCCACCGCGATCGACGGGATCCTCCAGGCGGGCGGTAGCTCCGTCGACCACATCGCCCACGACGAGGTCGGCACCAAGGCCGTCACCGGCGAGGTCGTCATCCTCGCGGTCCCCTACCCCGCCGTCGACCCGATCCTCACGGCCCACGGCGACCAGCTCGTCGGGAAGACCGTCGTCGACATCACCAATCCCCTGGACTTCCAGACCTTCGACTCCCTGGTCGTCCCGGTCGGCTCCTCCGCCGCGGCCGAGATCCAGGCGAAGCTCCCGCACAGCCACGTGCTCAAGGCCTTCAACACGACCTTCGCGGCCACGCTGACCTCCGGCAGGGTCGGGAACGACCCGACGACCGTCCTGATCGCCGGCGACGACGAGCAGGCCAAGGCCACCCTCTCCGCCGCGGTCGAGGCCGGAGGCCTCGCCGCCGTCGACGCCGGTTCCCTCAGGCGTGCCCACGAGCTCGAGGCCCTCGGCTTCCTCCAGCTGACCCTGGCCGCGGGCGAGAAGATCTCCTGGACCGGCGGTTTCGCCGTGGTCCGCTGAACTCCACCCCCGCACGACCTCTCCCGATCGGAGCCGACATGAGCATCCCCGGACCCGGCCCCACCACGGCCCCCACGGATCCCGGACGGGTCATCAACCCCGCCGCCTCGATGGACGCCCCGACGCTGCGGGTCGGTGACCTGGGGACCATGTCCTCCTACTACGCCCGGGCCTTCGCCCTGGAGCCGATCGAGGAGGCCACGCGCGGACGGGAGGTCCACCGCGTGCTCGGACGCGCGGGAGTCCCGATGGTGCGCCTGGTCTCCACCCCCGACCTCCCGGTGTCGGACCCCCGCCAGGCCGGTCTCTTCCACACGGCGTTCCTGTTCCCCGACGCCTCCGCGCTCGCCGCCACCGTGCACCGGGCCGCCCTGGACCCCCGCAGCCGCTTCGTGGGGTCCTCCGACCACGCGGTCTCCGAGGCCTTCTACTTCACCGACCCCGAGGGCAACGGGGTGGAGCTCTACACCGACCGCGAGCGCTCCCGCTGGCCACGCAGGGACGGCCAGGTCGAGATGACGACGACCTGGCTGGATCCCAACGCCTACCTGCGTGACCACCTCACGCAGGAGGCGGTCGACACCCCGGGTGCCAGCGGGGTGCGGGTGGGGCACGTCCACCTCCAGGTCGGAGACCTCGCGGCGGCCGAGGCGTTCTACGTGGGGGCGCTCGGCTTCGAGGTCACCCAGCGCGACTACCCCGGCGCCCTGTTCGTCTCCGCGGGCGGCTACCACCACCACCTGGCGATGAACACGTGGAACAGCCGGGGTGCGGGCCCCCGCGCCGCCAGCCTGGGCCTGGGGGAGGTCGCGATCACCGTGCCCGGACGTGAGGACCTGGATGCCCTCTCCGCCCGACTGCGTGCCGCCCGCCTCCCCTTCGAGGACAGCGGCACCCACATCGCGGTGACGGACCCCTGGCACACGCGCCTGACCGTGTCCCTGCCGGGCCGCAGTGTCGAGGAGGTCCTGGACCGGTG
Organism: Actinomyces polynesiensis; assembly: GCF_000820725.1. GTDB lineage: Bacteria > Actinomycetota > Actinomycetes > Actinomycetales > Actinomycetaceae > Pauljensenia > Pauljensenia polynesiensis. The sequence goes on from NZ_CCXH01000071.1 coordinate 10,601, forward strand.
AGCGGTGGACAGGCACACGGACGGCCGCACGACGCGCCGACTGGGAGCGCACGGGGAGCAGCGTCCGACCGCACGGAGGGCCTCTTCGCCGTGGGGAGCAGGAACCTCGGTGAAGACCGGGAGCACCCCAACGTGCTCCTCCTGCACGGGTTCGGGGCCCACGAGGGCGACCTCGCCGCGCTCGCGGACCGGGTTGCCCCGGGGTGGCCCTGGGCGTCGCTGCGGGCACCGGTCGAACTCGCCCCCGGATCCCACGCGTGGTTCCGCATCACGACCCCCGGCTCACCCGAACCCGCCCGGGTCGCCCCCGCCACCGACGCACTGTGGAGGTGGATCGACGAGCACCTGGGTGAGGAGTCGCGGGTCGTGCCCCTGGGTTTCTCCCAGGGAGGGCTCATGGCCACCGAACTGCTGCGCAGCCGACCACGACGCGTCCCGGCCGCCGTGGTCCTGGCGGGCTTCGTCCGCGGCGGGTCACACCCGGGCGACGTCGAACTGGCGGTGCTGCGCCCGCCACTCTTCTGGGGCCGCGGTGACCGGGACCAGGTCATCGCCACCCATGCCGTGCAACGCACCGCCTCCTGGCTCCCGGGACACACCAGCCCGGAGACGCACATCTACCCGGGTCTGCCCCACGCGATCAGCGCTGAGGAGATCAGCGACGTCCGGGAGTTCCTGGGGCGCACCGTCGGAGCCTGAACGTGTAGCCCGGCGACCCACCCGCCCGGCCAGTGCGATCCGCCCGGGCGGAGCCCAGGGCCCCGGACGACTCTCCCCCCACGGACGTCCCGGGAAGGGTTCAGGCGGGCAGGCCGTCCAACCAGGCACCGAACACCGCACGCGCCCGCGACGCGAGTTCGGGCCCGTACCTCCGGGCGTCGTCCCGCAGCACCTGCGGATCGATCCCGTTCGAGGCGAGTTCGTGCGCGTGCCCGATCAGCCACTGCTCGATGCGGGTGTGGTCGGCCTCCGGGTGGAACTGGAGCGCCAGGACCTCCGCCCCGCGCGTGAAGGCCTGGTTGGGGAAGCCGGGGGTCCCGGCCAGTCGCTCGGCACCCGCCGGGACGGCGAACTGGTCGCCGTGCCAGTGCAGGACCGGCGTGTCACCGATCCCCGCGAGGACGGAGTCGCGCCCCGCCCTCGTCCACGTGAGCGGACCGTACCCGATCTCGACACGGCCCGTCGGCGTGACCGGAGCCCCGAGGGCCGCAGCGATGAGCTGGGCACCCAGGCAGATGCCGAGCGTGGGACCGCCCTCGTCGAGGCGCGCGCGGATGGCGGCGAGCTCCCCGGCGAGGAAGGGGTAGCGCCCCTGGTCCCCGACACCGATGGGGCCCCCGAGGACGACGAGGAGGTCCGCCGCCACGAGTGCGGCGGGGTCGAGCACGTCGACACCGGCCTGCAGGTAGGTGACACGGTGGCCCCGCCCGACCAGGAGCGGCTCCAGGATGCCGAGGTCCTCGAAGGCGACGTGACGGATGACGAGGGCGTCTCGGTCCATGGGTGGTCTCCTCTGCCGCGGCCGGTGTGGCCCCATCGTAGGGCCGCCCGGGGGGGTCGGGGCAGACGGCCCGGCCCGAGGGAGCGGGCCCCGCGTGCGGATTTCACGCCGTTCAGGATTGGGGCCCCGTGGCGACGACCCCGCCAGTCCCGGAGGCTCGGGAAGAACGCGCACCGGAGCGTTGTCAAGACAGATGCGCAGGTTGTGGGCATGTAGGCAGGTCCACCTGGATCCTTGGGATGTGACGAGGGCGGACGTAGAATTCCACTACAACGGTCAGTTTCCGCGAGTGAGGAAGGCACACCATGTCCTTGGTCAACACAGTCATCCAACCCTTCACCGTCAATGCCTACAGGCAGGGCGAGTTCATCGAGGTGACGGACGCGGACCTGCGGGGGACCTGGAACGTGCTGATGTTCTACCCCGGCGACTTCACCTTCGTGTGCCCCACCGAACTGGAGGACCTCGCCGACCACTACGACGAGTTCCAGGCGCTCGGCGTCGAGGTCTACAGCGCCTCGACCGACTCCCACTTCTCCCACAAGGCCTGGCACGACACCTCCGAGGCCGTGGGCAAGGTGCAGTACGCGATGCTCGGCGACCTCAAGAAGGAACTCTCCCGCAACTTCGACGTCCTCGACGAGGAGTCGGGACAGGCCATGCGCGGGACCTTCGTGATCGACCCCGAGGGCCGCATCCGCGTCATGGAGGTCAACGACTCCGGCATCGGGCGCGACGCCCGGGAGTTGCTCCGCAAGGTCCGGGCCGCCCAGTACATCACCGCCCACCCGGACGAGGTCTGCCCCGCCCACTGGGAGCAGGGCGAGGAGACCCTCACCCCCTCGCTGGACCTCGTGGGCAAGATCTGATGCTCGACCCCACACTGACGACCCAGCTCAGCACGTACCTGGAGTACGTCACACGGCCCGTGGAACTGCGGGCCGCCACCGATGACTCCACCACCGGGCGGAGGATGTCGGAGCTCCTGGGGGAGATCGCGGCACTGTCCGACCGGCTCTCCGTGGTCGAGGACCCCTCGGAGGACGTCAGGCGCCCCTCCTTCCTCATCACGAACCCGGGTGAGGACACGGGCCTGCGCTTCGCGGGTGTGCCCCTGGGCCATGAGTTCACGTCCCTGGTGCTGGCACTCCTGCAGGTCGGGGGCCACCCCTCCACGGAGGACCCCGCCCTGCAGCAGCGCGCCCGGGAGCTCACCGGCCCCCTGCACTTCGAGACGTTCTTCTCGCTGAGCTGCCAGAACTGCCCGACCGTGGTCCAGGCGCTGGACCTCATGGCCGTGCTGAACCCACAGGTCACGCACACCGCCATCGAGGGCTCCGCCTTCGAGGCCGAGGCCGAGGAGCGGGGCATCCGCTCCGTGCCCACGGTCTTCCTCAACGGGGAGCCCTTCGGGCAGGGCCGCATGAGCCTGGAGAAGATCCTCGACAAGGTCGCCCCGCTGGCACCCGAGGACCGTTCGGACACGCCCGCCATCCCGGCCGAGCACGACGTGCTGGTCATCGGCGGAGGACCCGCCGGGGCCACCGCCGCCATCTACACCGCCCGCAAGGGCCTGAGCACCGCACTGGTCGCGGACCGCATGGGTGGGCAGGTCCTGGACACCGCGGCGATCGAGAACCTCCCCTCCCTGACGCGTGTCGAGGGCCCCGCCTACGGCCAGCAGTTGGAGACGCACGTGCGCGAGTACGAGGTCGACGTCCTGCCCGACCGTCGCGCGGTCGCCCTGGAGCCCGCAGCGGACGACTCGCCCCTCGCGGCCGTGGTGCGCCTGGAGGACGGCACCGAGCTCGGCGCCCGCACCGTGGTCCTGGCCACCGGCGCCCACTGGCGCCAGCTGGGTGTCCCGGGCGAGGAGGAGTACCGCAACAAGGGCGTCACCTACTGCCCCCACTGCGACGGGCCCCTGTTCAAGGGCAAGCGCGTCGCCGTGATCGGCGGGGGCAACTCCGGCATCGAGGCGGCCATCGACCTGGCGGGCGTCGCGGCACATGTCGACGTCGTCGAGTTCGACACCAGGCTGCGTGCGGACGAGGTCCTCCTGCACACGCTGGGCACCCTGGGAAACGTCGACGTCCACGTCAACGCCGCGACCCAGGAGGTCCTCGGTGACGGACGCGGCGTGACCGGGCTGCGCGTGGTGGACCGCGAGTCGGGTGCGGAGTCCACGCTCCCCCTGGACGGCGTCTTCGTCCAGATCGGCCTGCTGCCCAACACCGGGTGGCTCAAGGGGTCGGTGGATCTCACCCCACGCGGGGAGATCGTCGTGGACGAGTCCCTGCGCACCTCCGTGGAGGGCGTCTACGCCGCCGGTGACTGCACGACCTCGCGCTACAAGCAGATCGTGGTGGCCGCCGGGGAGGGTGCCCAGGCAGCCCTGGGCGCCTTCGACCACCTGATCCGCACGGTGGCCTGAGCGGGGCGGAGCCGGGAGGACGGGCAACCCTCCTCCCGGCGAAGTCCGCTCTGTTCGGGGCACGAGGTCCGCTCTGTTCGCCCCTTGAGGACCGCTCTGTTCGCCCCTCGAGGTCCGTCCCCCGGCCCGTCACGGCGCACCGCGCCGGCACCGCGCGCGCCTTCGAGTGCACCCCACACCGAGGACCGGACCGGAGGTGTCCACGGCTCCAGAGCTCCACTGCGTCGCATCCTGCCGACAGGAGAACTCCCCGGGACCGTCGTGTAGCAGGATGGGGCGTGGGAAGCGTCCCGCGTCGGCCGCTCCCCTCGCCCGGTCGAAGGCCCCGACCCCCGCATCCGACGCACCCCACCACGCTGGAGGCCCCGTGAGACTGTTCCAGTGCCCCTCCTGCCAGCACATCGTCTACTTCGACAATGATGCCTGCGTCAACTGCGGCGTGGAACTCTCCTTCTCGCGGGCCGAGCACGCCATGGTCGCCCTCGTCGACGGGGAATGGACGGACGGGGACGGCACGCCCTGGCGGCGGTGCCGCAACCACGCCATCGGCTGCAACTGGGTCTGCACCGGGGAGACGGACCTGTGCGACGCCTGCCTGCTCGTGCGTCACGTCCCCGACCTCATCGACGACACCGTCCGGGGGTACCTGCACGACACGGGCGTCGCAGTGCGCCGCCTCGTCCACCAGCTCGACGACCTGGGCCTCCCCATCGTCAGCCACCGCGACAAGCCCGACGGCGGCCTCGCCTTCGACCTCGACGCGTCCACGGACGACAAGAAGGTCATGATCGGCCATCTCAACGGCGTGATCACCATCGACATCACCGAGGCCCAGGACTCCCACCGTGAAGCCCTGCGAGCCCTGCTCGACGAGCAGTACCGCACGATGCTCGGCCACTTCCGCCACGAGATCGGCCACTACTACTGGCAGGCACTGGTCTCACCGGACCAGGAGCTGCTGGCGGAGTTCCGCGGGATCTTCGGTGACGAGCGCCAGGACTACGGTGCCGCGCTCGACGCCCACTACGGGGAGGACGGCGCGGGGACGCCGTGGCAGGACTCCTACATCTCCCAGTACGCCACCACCCACCCCTGGGAGGACTTCGCCGAGACCTTCGCACACTTCCTGCACATCACGGACACGCTGCAGACGGCGGCCGCGCACGGCATCCAGATGCCGTCGATTCCCGGGGACTGGCCCCCCGAGGTCGCCGCCGCGATGGTCTCGGTCCCCCGCATCGACCCACTGCAGGACCCGGACATGGGCCAGATCCTGCGGCGTTGGTTGCCGCTGGCTGCCGCACTGAACGAGGTCAACCGCGCCATGGGCAAGCGGGACCTCTACCCCTTCGTCATCCCTGATGCGGTCGTCGGCAAGCTCGAGTTCGTCCTGCGCCTGGTGCGGAAGGGCGCCGCCACGGAGGCGGACGGTCCCGGGTCCACGAGGGCGGAGCCCACTTCTCCGCATTCCTGAACGACCGGGGGCTGCGGTTCGCGGATCGGGCCGTGCCCCAGGCTTCAGTCGAGGCGTGCC
>NZ_CCXH01000072.1 GCF_000820725.1 Actinomyces polynesiensis
GGCCGCATCAGTGAGTGCGCTGACGCGCCACCATGACGACCGCCGCCACCGAACCCGTCAGGATGATGCCCGAGTCGAAGGCGCGGTGCGCCGACTCCAGCAGCACGGTCCCGATCCGGGCGGGCAGCTCCGCGGCCACGGACACGGCCCCTCCCAGGGTCTCCCCCGCCAGGTGCGCCTGCTCCGGGCTGAGCCCCGCGGGCACGTCGACAGCCGTGCGGTAGTGGGAAACCAGGATCCCCCCGAGCACCGCCGTCCCCAGCACGGCGCCGATCTCGTAGGCGGTCTCGGAGATCGCGGACGCCGCTCCCGCCTTGCTCGCGGGCACGGCGGAGATGATCGCGTCGTTCGTCAGCGTCTCGGTGGCCCCGGAACCGATGCTGATGAGGGCGAAGAGCCCCGCGAGCAGCACGGCTGAGGCCCCACTGCCCGTGAGCGCCACCAGCCCGTGGCCCAGCGCCGCCAGCGCCAGCCCGGCGGTGATGACACGGTGGGGGGCGACGCGGCGGACAAGGGGCACCACTGCGAGTCCGGAGACGACCATGGTGGCCATGCCCGGCAGCATCGCGAACCCGGTCTCCAGGGGCGTGAGCCCGAGGACCAGCTGGGCGTGCTGGGAGGCGTAGTAGACGAACCCGAGCATGGAGAACACCCCCAGCGTGTTGGCCAGGACCGCGCCGGTGAAGGCGGGGCGTGCGAAGAGCCTGAGGTCGAGCATCGGCGTGGTGCCGCGCAGCTGGCGGCGCACGAAGACCCACCCCGTCCCCAGGGCGAGCAGCCCGCAGATCACGGTCACCGCATTCAGGCCGGACACCATGGAGTGCTTGATCGTGTAGACGAGGCTGGACAGGGCGACCACCGACAGTGCCGAGTCCAGGACCGGGACGGGTCCGGGATGCGGGTCCTTCGACTCCGGTACCAGGAGCGGGGTGAGCACGAGCATCGGCACGAGCAGCGGCACCGCGATGAGGAACACGGACCCCCAGTGGAAGTGGTCCAGCAGGACACCGGCCACCATGGGCCCCAGTGCGGCGCCCGCCCCGAAGCAGGAGGCCCAGACCGCCAGCGCGAGGCGCCGCTCGTCGCGGTCCTCGAAGATGTTGCGGATCAGGGAGAGGGTGGCGGGCATGAGCGTCGCCCCGAAGACACCCAGGACGGCGCGCGCCGCGACGAGGGCGTGCCCGTTGGGTGCGAAGGCTGCCAGGACCGAGACGAGGACGAAGCCCGTCGCACCGATCAGGAGGATCCGACGCCGCCCGATGCGGTCCCCCAGCGTGCCCATGGTGACCAGCAGACCTGCCAGGACCAGGGAGTAGATGTCGACGATCCACAGGAGCAGCGTCCCCGAGGCCGAGAAGTCCAGCGAGATCTGCGGTAGCGCCACCGTCAGCACCGTGTTGTCGATGGAGATCAGCAGCACCGGCAGCATGAGCACGGCCAGCGCTCCCCACCGGCGGGCCGGGGAGCCGGTGGCACTCCCCGGGACGTTCCCGCCCGGTGAGACGTCCCCGTCGCGGGTGCGGCTCGAGGTGCTGGACATGTCCTCCTCCGTTCACGTGGGTGGTGGCCCACACCTGTCGGGACGGCTGCGGTCCGACGCACGGGGCAGCGGGCGCGACCGGGCGCCCGGACTCCACCGGGAGCCGGACCGGGACCTGCGTCAGCGGCCGCGGATCGCAGTCCGTCCCGGTGACCGTCAGGACTATACCGTCCGGTCGGTACAGTAGTCCATCCCTGTGTAGCATTGCCGCCGTGCGCACATCCAGGGACACCATCCTCGAGGCGTACGCGCGCCTCCTCGCCGACGAGGGCGAACGCGGAGCGACCCTGGACGCCACGGCCCGTCTGGCGGGAGTCTCCAAGGGTGGGCTCCTCTACCACTTCCCCTCCAAGGAGTCCCTGGCCGAGGCCCTGTGCGATCACCTGGAGGGCCTGGTGCGGGCCGACGCGGAGGCCATGCGGACCGCCCCGGAGGGCGCGGCGCGGTACTACATCCGCACCTCCTCCTTCGAGGGCACCGATCTCGACCGCACGCTCGTGGCCGTGGCACGGCTCTCCCGCGCGGAGCACCCCCGCGCCGTGGAGGTCTCCCGGTGGGCGTCCGAGCTCTGGCTCTCGGTCCTGGTCGACGTGATCGGCGATGCCGATGTCGCCCGGGCCGTCAAGCTGGTGGGGGACGGGCTCTACTACGAGGCCCTGCTCGGCGACCCCGAGGTCGGCACCGACGTGGACCGCCCCGACACCGGCCGCCCCTCGAACGGCGCCGTCACACCCGTCGCCGACACCCCACGCGAGCCGATCGCCGGACGGGACCTCGAGGGCCTCCTGCGGGTGATCGACCGGCTCACCGACCTCGCGGGCTGACCTTCCCGCCGGTCCCCCGGGGTCACCACACCGCGCCACGACCCCAGCGACACCCCTCAGGGTCCTCCCTGATTTCCCCCGGGTCGACGCCCGTCGCCCTGTCGCCGCGCGCCGCCCGCCGACAGACTGGGCACGGACACACCCCGATCCCAGGAGACCGACACATGCTCATGCCCATCGCCACCATCACCGGATCCGCCCTTGCGGGCATCGGGTTGCTGCTCGTGATGATCGGGACCTTCAGCTTCCGTGCCGACCGGGACGACCGTGACGGACGGGGCGGCACCCGGATCACCAGCCCCCTGGCCACCACGGGGATCATCTCCGGGGTGCTGGGCCTGGGCATCATCATCGCCGCCTACGTGGCCACCTTCGGGGTCTGAGTCCGGACTCCCACTCGCCGTCGACCTGGTTGACGCGGACTCCCCGGCTGGTGACACTGGCCCCATGGAGAACACCAGCGGATATGCCCTCAGCGGAGCGGGGACGGCCCTCATCCTCCTCCTGGTCCTCATTCCCATCGTCCTGTGGATCGTGACCCTGGTGAGCATCGTGCGCTCGCCGAACTGGACGCCGGGCCTCAAGGCACTGTGGGCGCTGGCCGCACTGCCCTCGGGTCTGATCGGCATCATCTGCTGGTTCGTCTGGGGTCGCAATGACGGGAACACCGGCCCCGCGGCCCCGTTCCCGCCCTCGACCCAGCCCTGGCCCCAGCAGCCCACCCAGCTCCCGCCCGAGGGGCCCACACCCCAGTGGCCGACGACGCCCGGGCCCACACCCCAGGCCTGACGGGGCGGGTGGGGACCGGTTTCAGGTCCCCACCACCCGCCCCACCGCGAGTGCGACGAGGGCAGGGTCCTGCGGCACGGTGTCGAGTGCCCGGTGGAGGCTCAACCCCTCGATGAGCGCGTCGAGCACCCGTGAGGTCACGGGGTCGAAGTGGGCGCCCAGAGCCGCCCGACTGCGCGCCATCCACCGGTTGGTGAGGACCCGGTAGGAGGGGTCGCGCGCCGCGATGGTGTAGAGCTCCTGTGTGAGGACCAGGTTGCGCTGGGAGTCGAGCAGGTCCTCGGTGATGATGGCGACCACTGCGGCTGCGGCCTCCTCACGGCTCCCCGCCTCCCGCAGGCGCGCCTCGAAGCGGGAGGCCACGGAGTCCGCGAAACGGGCGAAGGCCTCACGCAGGACCTCGTCGATGCCACTGAAGTGGTAGGTCATCGACCCGAGCGGGACCCCGGCGGCGGAGGCGATCCGACGGTGGGACGTGCCCGCGACCCCCCGCTCGGCGATGACGTCGAGGCAGGCATCGATGATGCGGTCGCGTCGTCCCGGGTCCCGGGCAGGTCCCTGCCCCGCCCCGGGGCCCGTCCCCGCCCCGGCCGGGACGCCGGTGCGGGCCACGGTCCCCGTCCCGGTCGTGGTCCCCTCACCGCTGGCGTCCCCCGCACGGGGAGTGGCGGCCTGCGCCCGGGGGGTGCGGGCCGCGACGGCACCGGCGTCGCCCTCGTCGGGCACGGTGCGCATGCCTCAGATCTCCCTGAGCACGCGCGCCGGGTTGCCGACCGCGACGACACCGGCGGGGATGTCGCGGGTGACGACGGAGCCGGCCCCGATGACGGAGTTGTCGCCGATCGTCACGCCCGGGCAGACGATGACGCCGCCCCCCAGCCAGACGTTGTCACCGATGACGATCGGGCTGGCGGCCTCGAGCTTGGCGCGTCGCGGTTCGGGGTCGATGGGGTGCCAGGGGGTGAGGAGCTGGACATTGGGCCCGATCTGGCAGTCGGCGCCGATGGTGATGGCGACGACGTCGAGGGCGGTGAGGTTGGAGTTGACGAAGGTCCGGTCCCCGATGCGGATGTTCTCCCCGTAGTCCACGGAGAAGGGCGGCTTGACGTACACGTCCTCCCCCACCGAGCCCAGGAGCTCGACGAGGGCGCTGCGGGCCCCGGTCCGGTCCCCCTCCAGGATGGCGCGCTGGTACTCGTCGACGAGCTGCATCCCGCGGTGCGCGATCCGCTCGCTCTCCGGGTCGTCGGCGATGTAGAGGTCCCCGGCGAGCATCCGTTGCCGGTTCGTGCGGGTGTCCCCGGCGAAGTGGTCGATCATCATGTGTACGATCGTACACATTGACGAGGGCGCGCCCGTGGACGGGCGCAGGGGCCCGCACGGACCCACCGACTCCCAGCACGAGAGGACACCACCAGATGGACACCACGACCGAACCGACGGACGCTCCGGAGTTCCCCGCCGAGGGCTACCCGAGCGAGGAGATCCCCTGGCAGACCGGTACCTGGACCCACCCGCCGCTCACCAGCACCGTCACCGACCGCGGCCTCACCGTGACCGCCCGCGAGGGCTCCGACGCCTGGCGCCTCACCTCCTACGGGTTCATCAACGACTCGGAGCACGGCCTGGTGGCCCCCTTCGCCCCGGGGCAGGGCATGGAGGTGACCTTCCGCGCCGACTTCACCCAGCAGTTCGACCAGGCCGGCCTCTTCCTGCGGGCCAGCCGCGAGCGGTGGGTCAAGGCGGGCGTGGAGTTCGCCGACGGTGCCCTCCAGATCGGTGGGGTCGTCACCGACGGCTGCTCGGACTGGTCGGTGGCGCCGGTGCCGGACTGGAACTCGCAGGAGATCACCATCCGCATGAGCCGGTCGGGTGGGGCGCTGACGGTCCGGGCCCGCTCGGGTCGGGAACCCTGGCGCCTGGTACGGGTGGCACCCCTGCCCGACGACCTGGACGTGTCGGCGGGCCCCTACGTCTGCGCCCCCTCACGCGCAGGGCTGGAGGTCACCTTCACGTCCTGGCGGCTCACCGCCCCCGACGCCCGACTTCACTGACGCCCGGCTTCACTGACGCCCGACTTCACTGACGCCCGGCTTCACTGAGGGGCGCCCGCGCCCCCTCCTGCCTCACTCACACGCCTCAGCCGCGCCAGGTGGTGGCGCCACCCCTCCTCGTGCTCGTCGGGCAACGCGGGATCGACTCCGGCGCTGCGGAAACCGGCCTCCTCGATCGTCACCCGGGTCGACCTCCCCTGTGGGAGGAGCCGGATCATGACATCGAGCGGGCACGCCCAGCCCGGTTCCCCCCACCTGAACGCGAGCAGGCGCGCCTCCTCGCACCGGGTCACCGAACCTGTCGCACTCCGCACCTGTCCCGATTCGGTCCAGGTCTCGACGAGAGGCGCCCCGACGGTGGCCTCGAACCTCATGTCCGGCCACCACGTGTCGCGCTGGACCGTCAGGAACCGCCACACGACCCCGGCGCTGGCACCGATGGTCGACCCGACCGACACAGGGTCCCGCATCATCGGCCCAACGTAGCGCGCCGGTCAGCAGACGTCACGACCTGCCCGGTCCGCCCGACGGGTGTGGATCCCCGGGGAACAGGGCGGGGCCGCCCTCGTCGACATGAAGCCCGGGGGCGGACCACGCGCGCGGGGCTCTCCCGGCACGCCCCGGTCCGCCGCACCGCGGGTGGGCCACGTGCCACGACCGGAAGGCCCCTGTGCCCGCGACCTCGACGATGTGATCCGAGCCAGGAAGCGGATGAGGAGGTGGACACATGGGCCCTGGACCCGACGTTGCGCCACGGAAGACCGACGGCGACGCCCGGAGCAGCCCGGGCCGGAGGCGCCCCCTCCTCCTCGCGGCCCTCCTCGTCCTCGTCCTCGTCACGGCCCTGGGGGCGGGTGCCCTCGTGCGGGCCCGGCACCTCACGGTCGAGGCCAGGGCGGACGCGGTCGCTGCCCTGGGTTCCCTCGACGACGCCAGGTCGACGTACGAGGAGGAGCTCAGCAGGGCCAAGGACGTGAGCGCCAACTCCAGCTGGAAGGTGGCCGACGACGTGACCATCTCGGCCCTGGAGCGTGCGATCAACATGCCGGCCCCCTCCTCGACGCAGGGCCGGGACCTCGAGGACCCTGCCCGGCTGGACAGGGGTGAGCTCGAGACGGCAGCCCGGCATGCCCGTGCGGACGCCGAGGGCTACGCGGACCTCACCGCCGCACTCGCCGCGCGCACCCAGGCGGTCGAGGACTCGATCCACGAGAAGAGCCTGACGGATGCGCGGACCTTCCTGAACACGAACATCGGGCTGGCACAGGTGTCCATCGACGCTGCCCGGGAGTTGCTCGACTCCCCGGCGGGCGCGACGGCACCGGCGCAGGCACGGGCCGACCTCGAGGCGTCACGCGTCACCCTCATCGCCACCGTCGCCGAGGCGCGGACCCTGCTGACGGGCGACGACGTCGATGCGATGCAGGCGATGCTCAACAGACTCGCGGGAGCCAGCGCAGACCTCGACTTCGAGATCGAGGCCATCGACCCCGCCAGCTGACGGGGAACCCGCCCGGGGCACGCCACCGGAGGACCGAGGACTCGGGACAGACCGCACCGAACCCTTCCCCGTGTGCATCTCCTGGGCACCCCCGGCGTTGGTCGGGCGGTCGCCCGCCCCGGAAGGGAACGGACCTCAGGCCTTGGAGGCCCTGAACCCCGCTGCCCGCGCCGCGGCCTCGGTGCTGAAGCACTGCTCGGCCTTGGTCCGGGCGTAGTACCGGCCTCCCGGCACGTGGTAGATCATGGAGTTCTCGTTGCCCTTGATGGGGAAGGCCGCGGGGCAGGACCCGTCGCTGCCGGGCTTGGCGCTGGTGGCGGTCGGTCTGGTGGCGGGCTTCTCGGACGATGCCGTGGGCGCCGCGCTCGCGGCGGCCGAAGGCTTCCCGGACGAGGACGCACCGGAGGTGACGGTCAGGGTGGACCTGTACGTCTCCTGGCCGGGGCAGGCCTTGAGCACCCGGCCCATGGCGGCCTTCTCGGCAGAGGTCACCGACAGGGAGTACTTCGCCTTCACGCTGATCTGGCGCGCGACGTAGGTGCACCGGTAGGCCTTGTTCCTCGGCAGCCAGGCCGAGGCCTCGGAGGAGCCTTTCTGGGAGTTGGACGTGCCGTCGACAGCCTCGAGGTTGAGGGGATCGTTCGCGAAGAGCTTGCGCTTGGCTGCGCTCCACCTGTTCGCACCGCTCACCCACGCGTTCTCCAGGGCGACCATGTGGTCGATCTGGACCTCGGAGGAGGTCTTCGCGCCCCTGGTGAAGGAGATCGTCTGGTTGGTGTAGGCCGACACGAGGGTGCCCTTGAGCACCACGCACCCGTGGGTGCCGGCCTTCAGGGTCACGGACCTGAGGTCCCGCCGCAACATGTCATTGCGCTGGTCGCACCCGTTCCGGTCCACGTCCGCCCAGGCGGCCCCGAACTCAGAGCGGGCGTAGCCGGTCTTCGCCGCCTTGCCCTTGACCGTCAGCCGGGCCAGGGCGGTCGTGGCCTTCGTCGATGTCCGGGTGAGCGTCGAGGTGGTCCTCACCGTCGACGCCGCGCCGCTCCCCATGGACCAGGTGACCGCCGTCGGCGCCGGAGCACCGACCAGGAGCAGGAGGGAGAGGAGCCCCGACACCAGGAACCGGCCCACAGCCGGCAACACGACTCGCACGGATCTCATTGTGCACCTCGGGACCACTCCTGCGATCTCGATCGGAGAGCTGGCGCCCCGGGGGGTCTCGGCGCTCCTTCGGGCGGGCGGCGCTGGGCTCCGGGCGGGCGGCGCGCAGCTCCGGGAGGGCGGCGCGCGACACTCAGGAGGCCGCGCCGAGGTGTCGGTCCCCCTCCTCCGGGCGCCGTCCCAGGTGTCGGTCGAGGGCGAGGTACAGGTAGCCGACCATTACGAGGGCGACGCTCAGCGCGATGATCCACAGGGCCACCCCGCCCACCCCGTGCAGGTCGACGTCCATGAAGGGGTACGGGTAGGCCCGGCCCTCGCCGAAGTCACCCCCGAGTGCCACCCATGAGTAGGCGAAGACCAGGTAGGCGTAGGGCGGGATCGTCCACAGCAGGGGATCGTGGGAGCGCAGCCGACCCTTCGGGTTGAACAGCAGCCAGTCCCCGATCACCAGGATCGGCGTGACGATGTGGACGAGGTCGTCCGTGAGTCCGAAGGGCCTGTACCCGCCTCCGGTCTGCCGGAACGACTCGGGGGCCAGGAGCACCACGTAGATCAGCATGGTCACGGTGATCGTCATCATCACCGCCGCGCCCAGACGCGGGGACGGCGCCGTCACACCGTGCGCCCCGTGGAGCGCGAGGTCACGGATGGTGGCGATGAGCATGAAGAGCATCCACGCGAGGCACAGGACGTTGCTCTGTCCCGTGAAGAAGAGGAAGGTGCTCCCCACCGGCGCGCCCGAGAACAGACCCCCGAGCCGGATGATGCCCGTCGCGATGAGCACCACCGCGAGGAGTCTGTACACGAGGGCGGCGGGCCTGCGATCGATCACCATGCGGGCACTGTACCGGCTGATCAGGGGCTGTCCTGACCGTGCCGGCACACGGACCGGGAACCATGGCGTCCTCACGCCGCGCCGGCACCGTGCACGTGCCCCGTCCGCATCCGCACACGCGGTTCACAGGAACCATCCTGCCGGGTCCCAGCACCGCACGGCACACTGCAGGACATGAGAAGAGCGACCCGAACCACCGTTCCCGTCCCCGTCCGACTGCGCGAGCGCGCCGGTGGGGCCGTCTCCCAGTTCAGAGCCTCCCTGGCGGCAGCATTCTGCCCGGCCATGCGGGTTCCCGCGCTCATCCGCGTGTCCTCGACGAGCACCCGCCGTGGGGTGGGCACCCGCTGACGCGGGTCGCATCGCCCCCGCCACCGGTCAGGCGGATGGGCAGACAGAGGCGGTTCGTCGCCTCGGTGCCCGGACCGGTCCGGCTGCAGTGAGCCGTTCCGGGTCCTCGGATGTCAGCGGCCCCACCCTGGGTCTTCCCAGTGGTGGGGCCGTCTCCATGTCTGAGCCACCTCGGAGAATCGAACTCCGGACCTATTCATTACGAGTGAATCGCTCTGCCGACTGAGCTAAGGTGGCCGCGCCCGCCGTCCCGGAGAACCGGCGCGCGGGCAACGACGACACTGTACCGATCCGGGCCGGGGGTGGGCAAACCGATCGGGCCCACATCGCGGGTCGTTCCCGTCACACCCGCCGACGAGGGCGGCCCCATCACCCACCCGCGGCCCACGCCCAGCACCGAGGCGCACCTCGACGTCCACACCTAGCAGTGCTAGGTTCATGTCATACCTCGAACCCCTAGGTACACGGGAGGAGCCCCCATGAAGCTGACGAAGGACCTGGTCGCGGCCTCGGCCACCCCGATCGTCCTGGGTGTCCTCGCCACCGGCGAGGACTACGGCTACTCGATCCTGCGGCGCATCACCGATGCCTCCGGCGGCAGGCTGGAGTGGAGCGAGGGCATGCTCTACCCGCTCCTGCACAGGCTGGAGCGCCAGGGCCTCATCGCCGCCCGGTGGGGGGAAGCCCCCAACGGGAGACGGCGCAAGTACTACTCGATCACCCCTGAGGGCACGGCCGAGCTCAGCGGACAGGCCGCCCAGTGGCGCGCCGTCGTCGACACCCTGGAGGGCCTGCTCCCCCGCACCACCCCCACCCCTCGCACAGCGGAGGCACGATGACCAACTCGCAGCGCCCATCCGAGGGGAGCGACATCCCCGCCGGTCCGAGCCCGACATCCGGCGGCCCGGTCCCCGCACGCCCCTCACGGTTCGGTCACCCCACCCTCCCCGGCGACGGGTCAGTCCCGGGAGACCCGGAGGACTCCGACCACTCGCACCTCTTGGGAGGTGCCGACAGGCAGGGGACGCCCTCGTCGATGCCCTCCCCGACCCACGGACCCTCCGCGCGGCCACCCGCCACCGACGAGGACCTGGACCACCAGCTCGGCGAGTGGCGCGCCCTCATGGCGCAGCGCCCCGGCATCACGCCCGACGACGTCGAGGAGCTCGAGGACCACCTCCTCAGCGAGGTCCACGACCTGCGCGCCGCGGGGCTCAGCCCGGAGGAGGCCTTCCTCATCGGCGTGCGTCGCCTCGGCTCCCAGGACGAGGTCTCGCGGGAGTACAGCGAGGTGCACTCCGAGCGCCTGTGGCGCCAGCTCGTGCTGGTCCCCTCCACGCCCTCCCCCGCCGGCAGTCTCCCCGCTCGCTGGGACCTGCCGGCGGCACTCGGCCTGGGACTCCTCGCCGGGCTCGCCGTGCGCATCCCGTACTCGGTGCTCGGGGACGCGGCGTCGGGCGACTTCTACGTGCGCAACATCGTGTTCCTGGTCCTGCCCTTCCTGGCCATCTACCTCGCGGCGCGCTCAGGGAGCCGCTCACGCGGCGGGCTCGCCGTGGTCGTCGGGGCCTTCGCCGCGAGCGCGCTGCTCGCGAACCTCTACCCCTCCCACGGCCCCGCACAGACCCACCTGCTCACCGCCCTGCACCTGCCGATCGCGCTGGTGGTGGTCGTGGGCATCGCCTACCTCGGTGGCCGGTGGAGGTCACTGGAGGCGTGGATGGACTGGGTCCGCTTCCTCGGGGAGGCGGTCATCTACTACGTGCTCATCGCCCTGGGCGGCGGGGTCGTGACCGCCCTGGTCACCCAGATCTTCTCAGCGGTCGGCCTGGACGGGATCGACACTGCGCTGGGGTGGGTGGTCCCGGTGTGCGCCGCCGGTGCCGTGCTGGTGTGCGCGTGGCTGGTGGAGCGCAAGAAGTCCGTCATGGAGAACATGGCACCGGTGCTCACGGCCGTGTTCACCCCGATCCTCACGCTCGCCCTGCTCAGCTTCCTCGTCGTCGTGGTCGCGAGCGGGCGCCTGGTCGACCTGGACCGGGAGGTCCTCATCTCCTTCGACGCCCTGCTCATCGTGGTGGCCGCGCTGGTGCTCTTCACCGTCTCGGCCCGGCACCCGGAGTCCCCACGGCGGG
This sequence comes from Actinomyces polynesiensis, assembly GCF_000820725.1. Lineage (GTDB taxonomy): Bacteria > Actinomycetota > Actinomycetes > Actinomycetales > Actinomycetaceae > Pauljensenia > Pauljensenia polynesiensis. The sequence goes on from NZ_CCXH01000072.1 coordinate 11,191, forward strand.
CCCTGGACTGGATGCAGCTCGTGCTCGTCCTCGCGGCCCTGGCCGTCGACGTGCTGATGCTGTGGGCGATGTCGGGGAGGCTCCTCGAGTACGGGACCAGCCCGAACAAGCTCGCGGCCCTGGGATGCAACCTGGTGCTCCTGGCACACCTGGCGGGCTCGGCCTGGCACTACCTGGGGATCCTCACCTCCCGTCGACCCTCGCTGGACCTGGAACGGTGGCAGTGCCTGGCCCTGCCGTTCTTCGGGGCGTGGGCGGGAGTGGTCGCCCTCGTCTTCCCGCCGGTCTTCGGCTTCCGCTGACCCCGCGCCGCGGGCGGGTCAGTGCGGCGGGACGAGGGCGGCCCCGGTCAGTCGGTGCAGCCCAGGATCAGACAGCGCGGCCGGTCAGTCGGTGCAGCCCAGGATCAGACAGCGCGGCCGGTCAGTCGGTGCAGCCCAGGATCAGACAGCGGGGCCGGTCAGTCGGTGCAGCTGAGGCCGTCCTCGGGGACGGTCCCGTCCGTGAGGTAGCCCTCCACGGCCTTCGCGACGCACTTCGACCCACTCTTGGAGTAGGCGGTGTGGTTCCACCCGTCCCAGGAGACGAGGACCCCGCCCTCGAGCTGCTGGGCGAGTCCCTGGGCCATGACGAAGGGCGTGGCCGGGTCGTGGGTGGTGCCGACCACGACGATCGGGGGCGTCCCGGGCGCCGTGATGGCCGAGCGGGTCGCGGTGGTCTTGATCGGCCAGGCCGACAGACCTGCCGAGGAGTAGCCGGCGAACTCACCGAGCACCGGGAGCTCACTGGCGAGCTTCTCCGCGTCCGCCTCCCACTCGGTGGGCGTACCGACGGACGTGTAGTCCAGGGAGTTGATGGCGATCAGGGCGTCGGTGCCGTTGGAGGCGTAGGTGCCGTCCTGGTTGCGGTCGTTGAAGTAGTCCGCCAGGTACAGGAGCATCGATCCGTCGTTGTTGCCCATGGCCTGCTGCATCGCCTGGGTGAGCGTGGAGTAGTTCGCGGTGTTGTACATGATGCCGAGGATCGCGGTGAGCGCCAGCGACTGCGTGAGCGGGCGGTCGCTGTCTGACGTGGCCAGAGGCGCGTCCGCGAGACGGTCCAGGAAGGCGGAGAGCTTCTGCTGTCCCGCCTCCAACCCACCGCTCACGGGGCACGCGCTCCCCGCCTGGCAGTCCTCGATCCAGTGCGCGATCGAGGCCTCGAAGCCCTTCATCTGGAGGTCGGACACCTGGTTGACGTCCAGGGACGGGTCCAGGGCGCCGTCGAGCACGAAGCGCCCGACCTTGTCGGGGAAGAGCCCGGCATAGGTGGCGCCGAGGAACGTGCCGTAGGAGTAGCCGAGGTAGTTGAGCGTCTCCTGGCCCAGTGCCGCGCGGGCCATGTCGAAGTCCTTCGCGGCCGAGACAGTGTCGATGTGGCGGGCCAGGTCACCGGAGTGGTCCAGGCATCCCTGCCCGATGTCGCCCATGATCTTCTCGGCCTGGGCGATGATCGCGGAGGCGCCCTCGTCGTCGGAGGTGTCGGCATCCTCGTCGTTGTAGCTGTCGCGTTCCGCGTCCGTCATGCAGATGACGGGGGTCGAGGCGCCGACCCCTCGCGGGTCCATCGCGACGATGTCGAAGTCCTTGACGAGGTCGTCCCCGAACTGGCTGTTCACCATCATCGCCAGGGAGTTCACGGCGGCGCCACCGGGTCCCCCGAGGTTGTAGAACAGCGACCCCTGGGAGGTGCCGCTGGCGAGGTGGCGGGCGATGCTCAGCTCGATGGTGTCCCCCGACGGGTCGTCCCAGTCCAGGGGCGCAACGAGTGTGGCGCACTGGTAGGGGGAGAGGTCCTTGGGGGGAGTCGTCGTCGAGTCCGTGGTGATCTGGTCCGCGGTGCAGGTCTTCCAGTTGACCGCTTGGGAGTAGTAGCCCTCGACCGTCCCGTCCACGGTTGCGGAACCGGACTGGGTGGTTCCCGACTGCGTCGTTCCGGTCTGGACGGTGCTCGTGGCACAGCCCGCCGTGATCATGGTCAGGGCGAGCGCGCCGACCAGGACGGTGCGCCGGGTGGTCCTCAGGGTCATGGACCTCAGGGTATCGGCCCCCACGACCATGTGCAGACACGCGTCCCGGGCATGCACCCCTGACCCGACGGTCTCCACGTACTGTCGCCGAACGGTGGACTTCTCAGCGAACGGTGGGGTAACCAGCGAACGGTGGGGGTACAGCGCCTCCGTTCGGTGAGAAGTCCACCGTTCGGCGCGCGCGCCGTGCGGGGA
>NZ_CCXH01000073.1 GCF_000820725.1 Actinomyces polynesiensis
TGAGAAGTCCACCGTTCGGCGCGCGCGCCGTGCGAGGACCCGGTCGCATGCCAGCCAGGAGGGACCTCAAGACCCGAACCGGACGGCGGGGACCTTCATGCCCCGACAGAGCGGACCTCACGCCCCGAACAGAGCGGACTTCGGCAGGGGGGAGGGTCAGGAGGCCTGGGGGCGCAGGGCGATGGTCATCGCCTCCAGGGCGAGGAAGGGGGAGACATTGGCGCCGAGCCTGCGCCGGGCGTCCTCGATGGCGTCGACCCTGCCCATCGTCTGGGCGGGGGTGGACTCGAGCGCCAGGTCCGACACGAGGTCCGCCAGGTCCTCGTTGACGAGGGTCTGCCCGGTGGAGAGCTGGACCTGAAGCACGTCCCGGTAGATCCCCAGCAGGTCCACCAGCGCCCGGTCCAGCACGTCCTGCATGGCGCGCTTCGACCTGCGCTTCTGCTCCTCCTCCAACTGGCGGAGCTGGCTGCGCGACTGGGGCGTCGCCCGCTCACCGTCGGCGACACCGAGCTGGCGCATCAGGGCCGCCCGCTCCTCCGCGTTGCGCGCCCCCACCTGGGCCTCGGACTGTTCCTTGGCGATGTCGACGAGGTCCTGGGCGGCCATCACCGCCTCACCGACACTGCGCACACGGGCGGGCGCCTGGATGATCCGGCGCCGCCGCTCCCGCATCTCCGGGTCGCGTGCGAGCGCACGGGCCAGGCCGATGTGGGACTGGGCGGCGCGCGCCGCCTGCAGGGCCACCCCCGGGTCCACGCCGTCGCGGCGCACCAGCAGGTCGGCGACCGCCGAGGCCGAGGGGATCCGCAGGCCGAGGTGGCGGCACCGGGAGCGGATGGTGGTGATCATGTCCTCGGGGCTCGGCGCGCACAGCAGCCACACCGTCCGCTCGGGCGGCTCCTCGATGGCCTTGAGCAGCACGTTCGAGGTCCGTTCGGTCATGCGGTCCGCGTCCTCGACGACGATGACCCGCCAGCGTCCCTGCGAGGGCGAGACCTGGGCACGCTGCACGAAGTCACGGGCCTCGGCGATCTGGATCTGGACTTTGTCGGTCGACACCGACAGGACGTCCGCGTTCGTCCCGCCCAGCGTCGTGCGGCACCCGGCGCACTCCCCGCACCCGGGGACGGGACCCGTGCACTGCAGGGCCGCGGCGAAGGCGCGGGCCGCCACGGAGCGACCGGAACCGGGAGGACCGGTGACGAGCCAGGCGTGGGTCATGGAGCGTGCCGTGCCGCTGTCCCCGGCGACCGGGTCGTCCCCGGGGGTCACCTGGTCGGCCGGGATCCCCTCGACGACACGCCTGGCCGCCCACGCCGCCTCCTCCAGGACGGCGACCACCGCGTCCTGGCCGACGAGTTCGTCCCAGACGCTCACAGCAGCATGTCCTGGTCGGGGTCACCCCACAGGGTCGCCTGGGCCTCCGTGAGGACCATGAGCCCCTCCCCCGCGGACGCGCTCCGCTCCGGGGAACGGTGTCCCGTGGCCGCCCCATCTCCGCGCGCGTCCCGGGTCGGCTCGTCCTCCGCGGTCCCCGCCGCACCGTCGGGTGCGTCCGCGGTCGCGCCCGCGTGGTCCTCCGCGGTGTGCGTCCCGGGGGTCCCCACGGTCGCGTCCTCGTCGGCGTCCGCGGTGCCGGAGGCCGTCGCCCCACCGCGAGGGTCGCCGCCGTCGACGAGGGCGGGCAGGCGCTCCTCGAGGACACCCTTGATCTCGGAGAACACCTGGTCGGGTGTCCCCACGGCGTCGATGACGACGATGCGCTCGGGGTGGGCCTCGGCCAGGTTGAGGTACTCGTGGCGGACCCGTTCGTGGAAGTCGGCGGACTCACGCTCGATCCGGTCGGGCTCCCCCGTCCCCCGCCGGGCCCCGACCTCGGGCGGCAGGTCGAGGAGGAAGGTGAGCTGGGGCTGCAGTCCGCGGGTCGCCCACCGGGAGAGGGAGAGGACCTCCTCCACCCCCAGGTCGCGCGCGGCGCCCTGGTAGGCGACGGAGGAGTCGATGTAGCGGTCCCCGAGGACCACCGTCCCCTCCGCGAGGGCGGGGCGCACGACCGTGGCGACGTGGTAGGCCCTGTCGGCGGCGTAGAGCAGCGCCTCGGTGCGCGGGTCCACGTCCTCCGGACCGTGCTGGATCAGGCGCCGCAGGTCCAGGCCGAGCTCGGTCCCACCGGGCTCGCGGGTCACCAGGACGGGCCGCCCCTGCTCCTCGAACCAGGCGCGCACACGCTCGAGCTGGGTCGTCTTGCCGGCCCCGTCACCACCCTCGAAGGTGATGAAGAGGCCAACCGATCGCGCACCCTGGTCCGTCATGTCGTCATCCTCCCACGCTGCACCTGCAGCTCCGGTGCGCCGGCCCCGTGCCGACCGGACGTGGCGTGGCCGCCGCTCCCACGCCGGGTGCCGTCCACCGCCGACCCGCCTACTTCGTGCCGGTCGTCGGCTTCTTCCCCGCCGTCGACCTCTTCTTCGCCGGGGCCTTGCGGGTCGAGGAGGTCCGCGTCGCGCGCTTCTTGGGGGCGGGACCCTTGGCCCTCTTGTCCGCCAGGAGCTCGAAGGCGCGCTCCTGGGTGAGGTCCTCCACGGACTCCGCGCGGGGCACCGTGATGTTGGTGACGCCGTCGGTGATGTAGGGGCCGAAGCGGCCGTCCTTGACGACCACCTTCTTCCCGGAGACCGGGTCCTCCCCGAACTCGCGCAGCGGAGGACGGGCGGCCCCACGACCACGGGCCTTGGGCTGGGAGTAGACCTCCAGCGCCTCGGGCAGCGTGATACTCAGCAGCTGGTCCTCCGAGGGGAGGGTGCGGGAGTCCGTACCCTTCTTCAGGTAGGGCCCGTAGCGACCGTTCTGGGCGGTGATGACCTCACCACTGTCCGGGTCCACGCCGACCTCGCGCGGCAGGGAGAGCAGCTTGAGGGCGTCCTCCAGCGTCACCGTCGACAGGTCCATGGACTTGAACAGCGAGGCCGTGCGCGGCTTGGGGGCCGCCTTCTTCCGACCCCGCGCAGGCTTCGCGGTGCCCGACTTCGCGGCACCCGCCTTCGCGTCGTCGGTCCCGGCCGCACCCTCGTCCTCCTCGGGGAGGACCTCGGTGACGTAGGGGCCGAAGCGTCCGTTCTTCGCGATGACCATGTGGCCCGTGGCCGGGTCCACGCCGAGCTCGCGGCCGTCGTCGGCGGCCAGGGCGAAGAGCTCCTGCACCTTGGTGGCGTCGAGCTCGTCGGGGGCGATGTCCTCGGGGACGTTGGCGCGCGTCCCGTCCTCACGCTCCAGGTAGGGCCCGTAGCGGCCCAGGCGCAGGGTCACACCGTCCAGGTGCTCCAGGGAGTTGACCTGACGGGCGTCGATGTCACCCAGGCTCTCGACCTGGTGGCGCAGGCCGGACTGGTCCCCCTTGCCGTCCCCACCCAGGTAGAACTGGGTGAGGAACTGCCGTCCGTCCTCGCGACCCGCGGCGATGCGGTCGAGGTCGGACTCCATGGACGCCGTGAAGTCGTAGTCCACGAGGTTCGACAGGTTCTGCTCCAGCAGGCGCGTCACGGAGAACGCCAGCCAGGTCGGCACCAGGTACTGCCCGCGGTGGACGACGTAGCCGCGGTCCGAGATGGTCTGGATGGTCGCGGCGTAGGTGGAGGGCCGCCCGATGCCGAGCTCCTCCATCGTCTTGACCAGGGACGCCTCCGTGTAGCGCCCCGGCGGCTGGGTCTCGTGGCCCTCGGCGCGGGCCTCGTCGACGTCGGCGGCGTCGCCCTCGTGGACGTCGGGCAGGACCTTCTCCGCGTCCCCGCCCTCGCGCTCGGCCTCGTAGCGGGACGAGTCCCGACCCTCCTGGTACGCCAGGCGGAAGCCGGGGGAGGTGATGACGGTGCCGGAGGCGGAGGAGACCACGTCGTGGCGCCCGTTCTGGTCCCCCACCCCGGTGAGGACGCGGATCGTGGCGGTGTGGCCGACGGCGTCGGCCATCTGGGAGGCCACCGTGCGCTTCCAGATGAGGTCGTAGAGGGCCAGTTGCTGGCGGGTCAGTGACCCCGCCACCTGGTCGGGGGTGCGGAAGTGGTCGCCGGCGGGGCGGATGGCCTCGTGGGCCTCCTGTGCTCCCTTGGACTTCGTGCCGTACACGCGTGGCTTCTCGGCCACGGCCTCGGCGCCGTAGAGCTCGCGGGCCTGGGTGCGGGCGGCGTGGACGGCCTGCTCCGACAGGGCCGTGGAGTCGGTCCTCATGTAGGTGATGTAGCCGGACTCGTAGAGGCTCTGGGCGGTGCGCATCGTCGAGCTGGCGTTCCAGTGCAGCTTGCGGGAGGCCTCCTGCTGCAGGGTGGAGGTGGTGAAGGGGGCGGCCGGGCGGCGGCGGTAGGGCTTCTGGGTGACCGAGTCGACGCGGGAGGAGGTCGAGGCCTCCAGGAGGGTCGCGAGCCGGGTCGCGGCGGCCTCGTCCAGGTGGACGGCGCCGGCGGCGGTGGCCTTGTCCGACAGCCTGCCGGCCTCGGTGAAGTCCGAGCCCGTGGCGACACGGTGCCCGTCGACCTCCACGACGCGGGCGCCGAAGGCACCGGGCTCGGTGGTGACGTGCGTGTCGATGGACCAGTAGGAGGCCCGCACGTGGGCCATGCGCTCCCGCTCGCGGTCCACGACCAGGCGGGTGGCGACGGACTGGACGCGACCGGCGGACAGGGAGGGGCGGATCTTGCGCCACAGCAGCGGGGAGACCTCGTAGCCGTAGAGACGGTCCAGCACGCGCCGGGTCTCCTGGGCGTCCACCAGGTCGGTGTCGATCTCACGGGTGTTCTCCAGCGCCCGCTGGATGGCCTCACGCGTGATCTCGTGGAAGACCATGCGGTGGACGGGCACCTTCGGCTTGAGCACCTGCAGGAGGTGCCAGGCGATGGCCTCCCCCTCGCGGTCCTCATCAGTGGCCAGGTAGAGCTCGTCGGCGTCCTTGAGGGCTCGCTTGAGCTCCATGACCTTCTTCTTCTTGTCCGGGTTCACCGCGTAGTAGGGGGTGAACCCGTCCTCGACGTCGACGGCGAAGCGGCCGTAGGGTCCCTTCTTCATGTCGGCGGGGAGGTCCTTGGGCTGGGGGAGGTCACGGATGTGACCGATGGAGGCCTCGACGCGGTAGTCGGGACCCAGGTAGCCCTCGATCGTCGAGGCCTTCGCGGGTGACTCCACGATGACCAGCTTCGACGCGCCCATGTTCCTCCGCTCAACTGTCGCGGACCGCCACTGCCACGGTCCTGCGCTCCTCGGTGGGGCCCCACGGCCCCGGTCCGTCGAGCCCGACCCTACAACGCCCCACCGGCACCGCCCGGCGGGGAGGACCTCCTGTGGAACGCCTCAGAGCGTGCCCACCACCTCCAGCATCCCGCACCGGATCAGCGCAAGTGCGGGCTCCTCGACCTGTCCGAGCAGGTCAGAGGCCTCCTGGTCGGTGAGGACCGCGACCGCGGTGATGATCTGGGACACAGTGAGCTCACCGTCCGCCGCGCCCACCAGCGCCGCGAGCGCGGACCCCACGGCGACCGACCGACCGAGCCCCGCCCCCTGGTGCTCGATGATCACGTGGGGCTGGGGTTCGCCGGGGACGTAGTGGCGTTCCTCGGTGACGTCCGGGGCGCGGCGCAGGCGCAGCTCGGGCAGCGGGGCGGGCAGGTGCAGGGACCCCAGGGCCCGGGCCACGTCCACCCCGCGCGGCGTCCGGCCGCCGAGTTCCTCGTCGAAGACGTGCACGGGGGTCGTGGGGTCGGATGCGGACGAGGGCGGACGACGCAGCGCGACGAACCCCATCCCGATCGCCCCCACGCCGGCGCGGTCGAAGTCCTCCAACCAGTCGGAGTACTCCGTCTCCCACTCCTCACGGTCCATGAGGCCGCCCCCGGAGTCCCGCAGCCACATCTCGACGTAGCGCGCGGGGTCGAGGACGTCGCGCTGGACCACCCAGGCGTCGACGTCGAGGCCGGCGAGCCACTCCTCCACGCGGACGGACCACCCGGTGTCGGGGTCGGTGCCGACGGGGATCTCCCAGTTGGCGAGCATCTGCAGGGTGCCGCCGGGAGTGAGGTGGGAGGGTGCGCGGGAGATGACCTCGGCGATGAGGTTGTCGCGGTCCATCCCGCCGTCGCGGTACTCCAGCAGGCCGGACCCGGAGGCACGCACCGAGTCGGGGGTGATGACGAAGGGCGGGTTGGAGACGATGAGGTCGAAGGACTCCCCGCGCACCGGCTCGAAGAGGGAGCCCCGGCGCACGTCGATGTCCACGCCGTTGAGGGCGGCATTGAACCGCGTGATCGCGCAGGCACGCTCCGAGAGGTCGGTGGCGACCACGCGGTCCGCGTGGGTCGCCAGGTAGAGCGCCTGGATGCCGCACCCGGTCCCGATGTCCAGGGCCGAGGGGACGTGGTCGCGGATCGTCAGGCCCAGGAGTGAGGTGGTGGCCCCTCCGATCCCCAGGACGTGGTCGGGGCGCAGCGGCTGGCCGGTGGTGACCTCACCCAGGTCGGAGAGAACCCACCAGGTGTGGAGGACGCCCTCGGGGTCCGTGGTGTCGGGGGCCTCGGCGCTGCCGGGGCTCCCGCCGGTTGCGACCGTGGCAGGGCCCCCGGCGGTGTCGGGCTGGGCGGTACCCGACCCCGTGGTCGGCGCGGGCAGGAGCGCCTCGTGCGGCCGCAGGTCGAAGGCGGCGGTGACCAGCCCGTTCTCGACACGGACCAGTCCCAGACCGGCCAGACCCGCGGTCCCCGTCAGCGGGAGGGCGGCGTCGACCTCGTCGGCGTCCTCGCTGGAGCCCAGCACGAAGAGCCGGGTGAGCAGCGCGGCGGGCTCGCTCAACTCGCGCAGCTCGACCAGGGCCGGCACCCGCTGGTCGCGCATGAGGGCGTCGCGGGCCCGCGTGGAGAGGATCCCGTCCATGTGCTCCACGCTCCACCGCGCCTGGGCCAGGTCCTCCGCCAGTGCGGCGATCGTGGCGGGGTCGAGGACGGGCACGGGTGACGACCCGTGCTCCCCGGACGGTTCCCGCGCGCCACCCGCCGCAGTGGCGAGCGGCGACTCCGGGACGAGGGGGACACGGTGCGGCGCGGACTCGGACTCAGGCATGCCCCCAGCCTATGGGGAGCTCGGGGCCCGGTCTCAACTCCCGAAGCGTCTGACGGAAGGAACCAGGAGCGGGACCAGGGCGAGGAGGACGTACGCGATCCCTCCTCCCACGGCCGCACCGGGGCCGCCGAGGTGCTGGGCGAGCACGGGGGCCAGGAGTTGGCCGATGGGGACGGCCGCGAAGGATCCCAGCATGTCGATGGAGGCCACACGGGAGAGTTGGTCACCGGGGACGTGGCGTTGCATCGCGGACTCCCACAGCACGCCGGTCACGGCCGCGCCGACACCGGCGAGGAACGTCGAGACCGCCAGGACGGGAGCGGAGGCGCCCAGACCGAGGACGAGGAAGCACGTCCCGAAGGGCACGGTGAGGAGCTGCCCGACGACCAGGGGCCGGCGGGGCGTCAGACGGTAGGCCAGCACCCCACCCAGCACCAGGCCCGCTGCCCGGGCGGACAGGACCGTCCCCCACGCAGTCTCCCCGATGCTGCCGCGGGCGATCGCGGGAGCGAGCACCAACCAGACCGCCCCGAGGAGGAGGTTGGTCCAGAAGAATGAGGCGGTGACCACCCACAGCCATTGCCGCGACGTGAAGGCGAGCCAGCCCAGGGTCAGGTCGTGCCAGACCCCGCCCAGCAGGGATCCGGGACGAGGGCGCCCCCAGGTCGTCCCGGTGCGCCGGTCGGCGGCGGTCACGGCGTCACCGGCCGGCTCGGTGGCGTCGCTGACCACCGTCGTGCCGGGAGCAGCCGTGGTCGTCGTGATCCCTCCCGTTCCCTCGACGCACCGGTGAGGTCGCCGCAGTTGCCCCTCCATCACCGCCAGCAGCACTGCGGCCCCCAGGGCGCAGGCGGCGTCGATTCCCAGGGCCCACCCCGCTCCGGTCGTGGAGACGAGCACTCCTGCCACGCCCGGCCCGGCGAGGCGGAACAGGTTGCGCGAGGTGGCGCGCAGGGCATTGGCCGGACCGATCGCCTCCCGGTCGACGAGTTGGGTGAGGATGCCGCGCAGGGCCGGACCCGTGAACGCGGAAGCAGCCCCGTTGAGACCGCTGGCCACGATGAGCAGCGTGAGGTCACCACCTCCGCGGACGAACCACCACGCCACCACACCCTGTGTCACTCCAGCGGTGAGATGGGAGGAGACGAGCACCACAGCTCGTGGAAGGCGGTCCGCCACCACTCCGCCCAGCAGCAGCAGCGCGACCAGGGGAATGCTGTTGGCTGCCAGGACGACGCTCAGCGAGCTGAGGTCCTCCCCCGGGTCCAGGAGTCCCAGACTCAACGCGACCGGGGTCATCGAGCTGCCCAGCCACGAGAGCGACTGGGCACAGAAGAAGAGGAGGAAGGAACGTGTCCACGGGGAGGGCGCCGACTGCCGGACCCGGCGGGGAGGGAGCGCAGGAACCGGACCAACCTGCTGAGGGGAAGGATCCGGGACGGGGGAAGGCTGGCCGGGCACAGGATGATCCTCACGGCACCTCCCGGCGGACACTAGTCTTTCGCCAGGAGGCGAAACACCGTGCCCTACCCCGTCCCCCCGTCCGTCCTGGCCCGCTCCCGTTCCACGATCTCCCCGCTGGCCGAGACGTGGGGAGAGCTCATGGCAGTGGTGCATGCTGCCCGCCGTCACCCCCGCGCCGTGCCGTCCGCCGCCGATCGCGGCACCCCCTGCGACGCCCGCACGTCCCTGGCGGCCTGGGCAGGGGCTGCGCCCGGCGACGAGGATCTCCGCAGGGGAGTCGCGGAGCTGGTGGCGTCCACCAAGTGGTTGCCCGACTTCGTCGGGATCACTCCGCCGCCCAGCGGCGAACCCGAACTCCTCGACGAGATCGCCGTCATCGCCGCCTGGCCCGATGAGTCCTACCGGGCAACCGTCCGGGACTCGGCTGCGCAGTCCTGGCTGCGACACGACCTCGGGTGGACACGCGGCGACCACCTCGGGGAACGCACAGCGAAGGCACTGTGGGACGCGTGGGAGCGCTTCGTGGAACCGGACTGGGCGAGACGACGCGAGGTCCTCGACCGCGAGATCGCCCACCGCTCCGCACTCGTGGCCGCCCACGGGTGGGCAGCGGCACTGGAAGGCATGACCCGCCACCTGCGCTGGCTCGACCCGGACCTGTTGGTCATCTCGCCACGCCAGGAGGAGTCCCTCACCCTGGACTCCCACCTCGTCTTCATCCCGACGACGCAACCCGCTGGATGGTGGACCTGCGACGGGCCCGTGGGGCTGGGCCTGGTGTACTCCGCGCGCGGCACGGCCGCCGGGGAGCGCCGGCCCCCGGACGGAGCCCTCGGGCGCCTGGTGGGACACGGAAGGGCCCTCGTGCTGCGGGAGTTGGACACTCCGGCCACTCCCTCCCAGCTGGCCGGGGCGCTCTCCCTGTCGTTGGGGACCGTCGGCGGGCACCTGCGTGTCCTCCTGGACGCCGGGCTGGTCGCGCGGGCGCGCCGCTCCCGCGCTGTCTACTACTCCCGGACGGGGCTCGGGAACGCCCTCGTCGCCGCCGCGCCGGCCCCGCCTGGCACGGGCGGAGATCTCGCAGGCGGGACCAAAGGGCGATAGCCTGACGACAGTCGCGCCGAACGTGGCGCGCGCAACGCTCGCACCGGTGACAATCCAACAATCCCCGAGAGACAAGGAACACTCATGGCGATCTACACCCTTCCGGATCTCCCCTACGACTACGCGGCGCTGGAGCCCCACATCTCGGGCCGGATCATGCAGCTGCACCACGACAAGCACCACGCCACCTACGTGGCCGGCGCCAACACGGCGCTGGAGAAGCTCGAGGCCGCCCGCGAGTCCGGTGACCAGGGGGCCATCAACCTCCTGGAGAAGAACCTCGCCTTCAACCTCGGCGGGCACATCAACCACTCGATCTTCTGGACCAACATGACCCCCGACGGCCAGGGCCGCCCCGAGGGCGAGCTGGCCGCCGCGATCGACGAGTACTTCGGCTCCTTCGAGAAGTTCCAGGGCCAGTTCGGCGCAGCCGCCCTGGGCCTGCAGGGCTCCGGTTGGGGCGTCCTCGCCTACGACACGGTCGCCAAGCGTCTGGTCACCTTCCAGCTCTTCGACCAGCAGGGCAACGTGCCGGTGGCCACGGTGCCGCTGCTGATGCTGGACATGTGGGAGCACGCCTTCTACCTGGACTACAAGAACGTCAAGGCCGACTACGTCAAGGCGTGGTGGAACGTCGTGAACTGGGCCGATGTCGCCGCCCGCTTCGAGCGCGCCCGGACCTACACCGGTCTGGTCAACGCCTGACACCGAACAGCATGACGAGCGTGTGGGGCCGGTCGGCAGTCGCCGACCGGCCCCCTCGTCGTCGTGGACGACCTGAGCATCGCCCGTGGATGCCGTCCACGGGTGCCCCGCACTCGTGGAGCAGGGCAGCAGCGTCGCCCTCGTGAATCGCGACGGGACCGGCCCCGGGTCGCCCTCGTGAATGACGAAGGGACCGCCCCCGCACCGCACCGCAGCTGCGCACACGACGCGTACGCCGCGCCGCCGCGGACCACGCCCGGTGCCGCCCGCCAGGCCCGGGTGTGGGGGACGGTTCCACGCGCACCCGCCCCGCCGTAGGCTGGGCGACACCGCAGTGCCACAGAGCAACCCGCACCGGCGAGCCCGAGCCGAGGAGACGAGCGATGCCCAGCGACCCCACGACCGAGGAGCACTACCCCGACGACCCCGGGATCGAGCAGGCCATCCGTGCCCGACGCGTCGAGATGGACGCGTCGATCCCCGACATCGCCCGACGCGCCGGGGTCTCGGCCCAGACGTGGCGCAACTACGAGAGCGGACGCACCCGCGTGCGCGGCGACAAGGTCTACGGGGTCTGGGCCGCACTGGGGTGGTGGCCGGAGTCCGTGTTCGACGGACTCACCACGAGCTCATCCGCGTGGACGGACGGGCCGGACGAGGACGGGTTCGACCCCTTCGAGGACGACCTCGCCGCGGCGAGCCTGCCGAGCTGGAGCCACGCCGAGGCGCAGGCGGACGGCTCCTGGTCCCCCCTGCTCAGCGCGAGCCTGGGGGAGGACTGCGCCCGCTGCTTCTCCGTCGGTGTCGACCTGTACCGCGGACTCGTCGGGGAGGACGTGGGCCAGCTGGCCGGCATGCCGCGCGGCACCCACCTCGGCCAGCTCGAGGAGTCCTGGATCGGTGGAGCACTGCCCCACGCCTGGACCACGCGCTACGACCACGAGTTCTGCTACCACCTCCTGACCCTCGCGGAGGACTTCTGCGCGCGCCTGGTCACCCACCCCATCGGCAGTGGTGACCCACTGGTCCGCAGCGTCGCCGAGGAGCTCGTCCTCCACCACGTGCTCAACCTCGGGCACATCGTGGGGAGCTCACAGGGGCACCCGGAGGCGGACCAGTGGGAACAGTGGTTCGAGGAACTGGCCGGACGGCCGGAGGACATCGGCCTCCTGTACGCCTCCAACCTCTTCCCCGATGCCGACTCCCCCGTCCACGTCTCGCATTGGTTCGATCCGTTCAGCACGCCCCACGTCCCCACCTGGGTGACGCGCTCCGACCCGCGCGACACCCCGCTCGGGCGGGGCCTCGGTCTGGGTGCGGGCAGGGACGGCGACGAGGGCGGGCCCGGAGCCACCGTCACGGAGTTCCCCCGCCGCCTGCGCTGAACCCTCGGTGAGGTGCAGGGGTGCGGAGGGGGGCGCCCTGGAAGCGGGGCGCCCCCCTCACACGGTGGGACCACCCCACACGGTCGGACGGTCACACGGCGTAGCGCAGGTGGGCCACGGCCACCCCGTTCCAGACGTCGCTGCGGACCTCGGAGTCGCGCACGGGCACCAGGTCCCCGCCCTGCTCCAGGACCGTCAGGGCGATGCGGGAGAGCACGTCGTGGTCCCCGGTGCCGCCGTTGGTCACCTCACCGGTGGCAGGATCGAAGTCGCCACTGACGTTCACCGTGAACTCGTAGACCAAGGTGTCCACGGCACCTGCCGCCGCCGCCCGTCCGATGTCCTCCACCGTGGTGGCCACCAGGCCGCGCGGCAGGTCATTGCCGATGCGTTCCAGGTCGTCGGACACCTGCTGGGCATTGATCTTCGGGAGCCGCTCCCGGATCGCGGCGTCCACCTCGTCCGCGCCGACTCTGTCGGGGGCCCCGGGGACTCGTTCGACGATGCGGCGTCGGTCCTCCAGGGTGAGCATCGACTGCAGGGGCTCGGTGGCGAAGACGAACAGCGGGATTCGGGCGGAGGGGTCACGTCGCGTCAGGTCCGCCCCGACCAGTTCCGAGACCCGCTTGGCGTAGGCCTCCAGGAGGAGCTTGCGTCCCTCGTCCGCGCCGAGCCTGTTGACGTGTGTGCGCCCGGGCAGGGAGTCCCGGTTCGTGGCGCTGGCGGCATCGGCGATCTCCTCGTGCCCGGCGACGTCGACCTCCACCGCCCGGCTCTGGGGGTGGCCTCCCACAGGGACCAGGCGTTGGTGGACAGGCTCAGGGCCCAGGCGTGCTGCCCCCCTGCCACTGCCCGCACGAGCTGGCCCAGGTCGAACCAGGTGGAGGCCTGCCACTCCTCCTCCAGGGCATTGGGGAGGATGAACTCCTCCTGGGAGTCCGGGGTGAGGAAGACCGCCAGGGAGGAGGACAGGGCTCCCCACAGGTCACCGTCCCCGTCCAGTGAGGCCAGTTGGTCGCGCAGCCCACGCTCCTGGGCCGAGGTCAGGCCATCGGTCTCCTTGAAGTGGGCGATGGCGTGGTCCACCGCGCTCTTGAGGGCGGTGCGCGCCCGGTTCCTCCCATCGGGTCCCGGAACGGTCGCCACGTACACGGTGACGGCGTGGTCACGGGGTTCGGCGAGCCGCTTGAGGTCCTCGGTGGTGGGCAGGTCGTGGTGGACGGTCATGTTCGCTCCGTTCTTGCAGTGCATGGACGGTTGTCGTCCATCCATGCTAGCGACGCAGGTCACATGTTTCGCAGCGGCGGGGTCTCGACCCCCTTCCGTGCACATCCGGCCCACCGTGGACTCCCCGAGTGGCGGGAGGTGGAGTTCCTGACGCGTGCGGCGTGGTGGATGACCCGGGACAGTGGCTGCGAAGGAGGGGCCATCCGTCGAGAGGTGGACTTCTCACCGAACGGAGGGGGTACAGGCCCACCATTCGGTGGGAAGCCCACCGTTCGGCGGGATCGCCACCGTTCGGTAGGAAGTCCACCGCTCGGCGGGACGCCCACTGCTCGTCGCGCGCGTTCCGACAGCGGATGCGAGGATCGTCTGATCGGCGCCCTCACCGGGGCGGGTGTCGACAGGACTGGAACGGAACACCCCTGACCCCGTCAGCGACCGGAGGACCCGCCATGCCCACCTTCACCACCGGAGATCCCTGTTGGATCGACCTCATGACCGACTCGATCGAACGATCACACGCCTTCTACGGCCAGCTCTTCGGCTGGACCTTCACGGACTCGGGCGCGGAGTTCGGCCACTACAACATGATCACCCTGGACGACGCCCCCATCGGTGGGGCGATGGAGAACAGTGCGGCAGCCGCCGGAATGCCTCCCGAGATGGCCGACATCGCGATCGGGAACTACTGGAGCACCTACCTCCACACCGCTGACATCGACGCCCTGGCCCACCGCGCGGTCGACCACGGCACCCAGGTGCTGGGCGGGGACCCCATGCAGGTCGGCGAGCTGGGGTGGAGCCTGGAGGTGCTCAACCCCGCCCTGGGCATGATCGGCGCCTGGCAGCCCCTTGAGTTCCCGGGCACCGGTCTCCTCGCCGCCGCGGGAGCACCCTGTTGGTTCGAGCTGCACACCTCCCACTTCCCCGAGGCCGTCTCCCTGATGCGCGACGTCTTCGAGTGGGATGCCGCCGTCACGGCCGACACCCCACAGTTCCGCTACGCAGAGCACAGGAGCCCGGAAGGTGCCACTGCCGGAATCTACGACGTCACGCGAACCGGTCCCGGTACGGATGAGGACGCCGGCGTCGCTGCACCCGGGGAGAGCTCGGAAGGATCGGGCGGACCCGAGCCCGCCCACTGGGTCGTCTACTTCGGCACCCCGGACGTGGATGCGGCCGCGTCCCGGGTCATCGAGCTGGGCGGCAGCGTGCTGCTCGGTCCCCACGACTCCCCCTACGGCCGCATGGCCGCCGTGGCGGATGACCAGGGAACCACCTTCAGCCTCGTCCAGGCGGACTCCGTCTCCTGAACCCTGAACAGGGGGGTCGGGCCGGGACGACGCGTCCCGGCCCGACCCGCCCTCAGTCCTTCCCTGCGAAACGGTCGGTGGCGGTGACCAGGGCGTCCGTGATCCCGGGCTCGGAGAAGGCGTGCCCCGCGGCCTCGACCATGTGGAACTCGGCCTCGGGCCAGGCACGGTGGAGGTCCCAGGCCGTCCTCGCCGGACAGCACATGTCGTAGCGTCCCTGGACGATGACCGCAGGGACCCCTGCCAGACGCTCACGCGCCTCCGCGATCAGCTGCCCCTCACGGAGCCACCCGTGGTGCATGAAGTAGTGGTTCTCGATACGGGCGAATCCCAGGGCCTCCAGCAGCTCCTCCTGGCTGAGTTCCTCCTCGTGTTCGGGCAGCAGGTGGATCGCGCGGGACTCCCACTGCGTCCAGGCATCGGCCGCCCGCAGTCGGGCGCCCTCGTCGGTGCCGTTGAGGACCTCCCAGTAGGCCTCGATGAGTCGTCCGCGTCGCTCCGGGGCGATGGGCGCCACGTAGTCCTCCCACCAGTCCGGCAGCACGGATGAGGCACCTCCGCCGTGCTCGGAGCCGCCCTCGTAGAACCACGCGAGCTCGGAGTGCCGCAGGGTGAAGATGCCGCGCAGGACCAGCTCGGTGACACGCTCCGCGTGGGTCTGCGCGTAGGCGAGGGCGAGGGTGGAGCCCCAGGAACCCCCGAAGACCAGCCAGGACTCGATCCCCAGGTGCTCGCGGATCGCCTCGATGTCGGCGACCAGGTGCCACGTGGTGTTCGCGGTGAGGTCCGCGAAGTCCGCTCCTGCCCGCGGGGTGGAGCGCCCCGCCCCCCGCTGGTCGAAGAGCACGACGTGGTAGAGCTCGGGGTCGAACTGCTGGCGGTGTTCCGGCGAGCACCCCGATCCGGGGCCGCCGTGGAGGAACACGGCGGGTTTGCCGTCCGGGTTCCCGCACTCCTCGACGTAGAGGGTCTGCCCGTCACCGACGTCGAGCATCTCGGTGTGGAAGGGTTCGATCGCAGGGTAGAGGTCTCGCATGTGGCCAGCGTATTCCCCGCCCGCCCCGACCACCCCTGACCGCGCCCGTCCCGTCGGCCCGTCAGTCCCGCGCTGCGAGCAGGCGGTGTCCCTTCTCCACGTAGGCCTCCATCTCGGCACGGGGGACCATGCTGCCCCCCGTCGCCCAGGCGATGTGGGTGGCCCGGGAGAGCCGGGTGTCGTCGAGTCCCTGACGTGCCAGGTACTCCCCGTCCAGCAGGACCCTGCCGATGCCGACCAGACCGGCCGTGGAGGAGGGCTCGATGTCGATGCCCTCGGAGTCGTGGAGCTCGGCGACCAGGCGGTAGAGATGGTCGTCGTCCACGGTCACGTAGCCGTCCACCAGGTGCTGCATCGCCGGGCCGACGAAGCCGGAGGGCCGGGCGCACGCCAACCCGTCGGCGGCCGTCACGTTGTCGATCCCGAAGTCCAGGACCGAGGTCCGGCTGTGCAGACCCGTCCGCACCCCCAGGAACATGCTCGGGCAGTGCGTGGGCTCGGCGAAGACCAGGTGGACGTCGTCCCCGTACTCGACCTTGAGGCCGAACCCGACACCCCCGGGCCCGCCGCCCACACCACAGGGCAGGTGGACGAAGAGGGGGTGGTCGTGGTCCACGGGCACGTCGAGGGCCTGCAGCTGCCCCGCCAGGCGGTGGGCGGCCACGGCGTAGCCGAGGAAGAGGGTTCGGGAGTTCTCGTCGTCGACGAAGTGGCACCTCGGGTCCGACTCCGCCTGGGCGCGGCCCTGCCGCACCGCCTCGGAGTAGTCGCCCCCGTACTCGATGACCTCGACCCCGTTGGCCCGGAGCCTGTCCTTCTTCCACTGCCGCGCGTCGGCGGACATGTGCACGGTCACGCGGAAGCCCAGCCGGGCACTCATGATGCCGATGGAGAGCCCGAGGTTCCCGGTGGATCCCACGGCGACCCCGTACTGCCCGAAGAAGTCGGTGAAGCGGGGCGAGTCGAGGACCGAGTAGTCGTCGTCGAGGTGCAGCACGCCCGCCTCCAGCGCCAGGTCCTCCGCGAAGGCGAGGACCTCGTGGATGCCGCCACGTGCCTTGATGGAGCCCGACACCGGCAGTTCGCTGTCGAGCTTGAGCCACAGGTTGCCCGGGAGCCCGCGCCCGGCACCGGCCTCGAGACGCTCCTTCATCGCGGGGACCGCCACCAGCGGTGACTCGATGATGCCCCCCGTCCTGCGGGTGTCCGGGAACACCCGGGCGAGGTAGGGGGCGAAGCGCCTCAGGCGCGCGGAGGCGCCCCGGATGTCCTCCGCGGTCAGGCCGACCTCGGGGAGTGCATGGGCGGTCGGCAACAGCGCGGGGTTGAACCACTGGGTCTCACGGCACTCGGTCAGGGCGCCGATCTCGGGGAACTCCGCGATCCACTCCTGCAGCGTGCGGCCGTGGACGGCGGTGTCGGGCATGGGTCTTCCTTCCCGTCCGGCGTGGCGGGTCACGGTCGGGCCGGGCCCGTCTCCAGTCGACGAGGGCGGGGCAGTGGCTGCCCGAGGCACATTGTGCCCCAGAGCCTCCGGTGGCGCCGATGCCGGCGACCAGTAGCCTTGAAGGTGTCGCCCGTCACAGTGGCGGGACGACCTCTCCCCTGTCCGCCGGTCACCGCGAGGTGGGCACGACACCGAGGAGGACACCATGCCACACGAGTCCGGGAGACCCGACCCACCGTGGAGCACCGAGGAGGAGACGATCGCGGCGCGACGTCACCAGGACGACCCCGGGCGCTCCGCACGCCCGGAGGGCGACGACGAGGCCTCCCCCCACCCGGGCACCCACGGGATCCAACGCCCGCAGGAGGGCCTGGGGATCGGCAACGCCTCCCTCGACGATCCCTACGCCGACCACCCGCCCGACGACCCGACGCCCGCCGGGGACACCGACGGGGTCCCCGCCGGAGCGGGTGCGCACCGCGGGGAACCCGCCACGGCGACGGGGACCAGACGCTTCAACGAGTCCGAGCCGCACGAGGGGCCCGCCTGGGTGGACCAACCCGACGGCGGTCGGGGGCGACCTCCTGCCAGGCATGCCGCTCCCAGTGGCGAGGACCCCGTACCCGTCGAGGAGATCCGGCCCGAGGACCTCCCCGAGGTGGGCGAGCCGCAGGCCCAGCCCGGCGCCCCCTTCGAGGTCCAGGGGCCCGACCGGCCCTGAACGGGCAGAAGTCCGGACTCCCGGGCACGGGGGTCCGGCGGTCCGGCGCGGCGACGGGGAACCACTGCCCGGGAGGCCTACGCCCCCAGCGGCCCGTTCGCCCGGCGGTCCCACGTCGTCGCGTAGAACCGTTCGTTCCCGTCGTCATGGGTGAGTGTCATGCCCGCGGCCTCCATGACGCGGCAGGACGCGGGGTTGTCGATGTCCGCGCTGCCCCTGACCTGCCCCACCCCGAGCGACTGCGCGAGGTGCAGGAGCGCCCGCAGGGCCTCCGTCGCGTAGCCGTGCCCCCTGGCCGACTCGGCGAGACCGTAGCCGATCGTGGTGACGCCCCGGTCATCGGGTACACGGTTGAAGCCGACACCGCCGATCGGCTCATCCGTGAGGAGCAACCGCACCTCGTACGGGCCGAAGGGTTGCGGGTCCCCGGAGGTCCTGCACCGGTCGACGAGGTTCCTGGCGGCTTCGACATCCCCGGCACTCGGGTATCCGGCACCGCGCGTGCCGGTGGCGACGATCGCGACCGCCTCGTCCTCGCTGAGGGGATGGAGGAGCAACCGCTCCGTCAGCACGTCCTCGGTCATCGGGTCATCGTAGGCACGACGCGACCGGTGGGCACGAGGTACGGACGGACACCTCGCGCTTCTCTTCCCGTCGGGGGAACACCCGGGGAAGGCCCTGCACGGAAGTGCCCCGGGACCCGCGCCTTTCGGCGGGATCCCGGGGCAGACCCTGGCGGTAGCGCTGGGATTCGAACCCAGGGTGGCTGTGACACCACACAGCATTTCGAGTGCTGCACCTTCGGCCGCTCGGACACGCTACCTCGGCGCACCAGAGTACAGCAGCGCTCGGTCCGCGTGCGAATCGGTCCGGTGGGACCCCGGACACCCGAGGCGGCTGCTCCCGCCGACGGCCCTCGAGCTGACCCGCCGACCGGGCGGTCGACCTGTCGGAAGGCCGACGCGCGGGCGTCGTCGCCCGCGCGTACGACCCCGGGTCTCAGGAGTCCTTCTTCGTGCGCCCCTCCTTCGACCGCTGCTTGTTGACGGTGGCAGCGGCGATCTCCTTGGCGCGCTTCTCACTGCGGCCCCTGTCCTCCTCGCTGTCCTTGACGTGCCGGTACTGCTTCTCGTCCTTCTTCGACCATGCCTCGGGCATCGTCCTCCCCTTCCCACCTCGTCATCATCGGGTCATGGGTGCCCGCCGGGTGCGGGCCGCCCTCGTCAGAACACCGGACGGCCACCCGTCACGCCGAGCACCGTGCCCGACACGTAGGAGGCCTCACGGGGACTCGCCAGGTACACGAAGGCCCCGGCGAGCTCCGCGGGTTGTCCCGCGCGCCCCAGCGGGGTGTTCCTCCCGAAGTCGGGGATCGTGTCCGCGGTGCGCGTGGCGGGCTGGAGCGGCGTCCAGATCGGACCGGGCGCCACCGCGTTCACGCGGATTCCCTTCGGTCCCAGCTCCGCAGCCAGGTTGACGGTGAAGTTGTTGATCGCAGCCTTCGTCGAGGCGTAGTCGATCAGCGGCACCGAGGGGTCGTAGGCCTGGATCGAGCTGACGTTGATGATGCTCGATCCCTCCCCCAGGTGCGGCAGGGCCTGCTGGGTGACCCAGAAGAGCGCCTTGAGGTTGGTGGCGAGGACGCGGTCCAGCTCCTCGGTGGTGACGTCGGCCAGGCCGGCGTCACGACGCGCCCACTGGAAGCCCGCATTGTTGACGAGGACGTCCAGACCGCCCAGCTGCGCGGCGGCACTGTCCACCACGCCCCGTGCCACGGTCTCCTCGCGCAGGTCACCGGGCAGCAGGACCGCCTTCCGTCCGGCCCGGCGCACCCACTGCGCGGTGTCCTCGGCATCGCTCTGCTCCTCCTCGAGGTAGGACAGGGCGACGTCCGCGCCCTCCCTCGCGAAGGCGATCGCGACGGCACGACCGATCCCGGAGTCCCCGCCCGTGACGAGGGCGCGCAGGCCCTCGAGGCGGTTGCGACCCACCCAGCTCTGTTCGCCGTGGTCCGGCACCGGTTCCATGCGGGAACCGAGGCCCGGGTAGCGCTGCTCCTGCTCGGGGAAACCCTCCCCCTGGAGTGCGGTGGCCTTCTCGGCAGGTCCTTCGTTCCGTGAGGTGTCCATACCTCCAGCATGTGTGATGCAGGTCATTTCCACCACCGGAAGGGCCCGGGGCGGATGCGCCCTCGTCGGGTGCCGTGCGGGTTTCGGTGTGACAATCGACGCACGCATCCGGGCGACGGGGAGGGCGGCCCCCGGAGCCCCCACGGGTGCGGGGCACAGTTGCCCGACCCCGACCCGGGTCTGCACCTGGGCCGGGTCCTGGACCGAGAGGTGTTGCCGTGGACGACCACCGTGAACCATTCGAGTCGAATCCCGGTGCGCCCCCGCGCGTACCGCCCACCGACCCACCCGACGAGGACGGGGACGCACCGGGACCCGGCACCCCCGGCACCGAACCGGCGGTCCAGCCCCTCGGCGACCCCGGGCCCGACAGGGAGACCGACCCTGATCCCGGCACCGGCACACGCACCGGCACACGCACCGGCACCGGCACCGGCACCGGCACCGACGCTTCCCCACGGGAGCTGGCCGACCCGGGAGTGCCCGAGGAGGACGGCGGGACACCATGAGGGCCGTCTTCTGGTTGTGGGTGGGTCTCATCGTCGTCGGACTGGCGGGCATGGCCCTCGTCGTGGCGTCGGGGAGGTGAGCCATGAGGATCCGTGAGAACGCCCTCGGCCTCGTCTTCGCCGTGCTCTTCCTGGCCACACTGGGAGGGCAGTCCGTCGCCGGGCTCGCGGCGTTCAACGAGGAGCAGCTCGCCCACGGCGCCACCGCCGTGGACTGGGGATCCTTCGTGACCTCCTCGGCGTTCGTCGTCGACGTGGCCGAGAACTGGCAGTCGGAGTACCTGCAGTTCTTCCTCTTCATCCTCGCCACGGTGTGGCTCGTGCAGAAGGGGTCGCCGGAGTCCAAGGAGATCGGGGACGAGGGCCCCGGATCCGACGCCGACCAGCTCGTGGGTTCCCACGCCCGCCCCGACTCACCCCGGTGGGCACGGGTCGGTGGCTGGCGGCGGTGGGTGTACTCCAACTCGCTGCTGCTGGTGATGGGTGCCGTGTTCCTGGCGTCGTGGGGCCTGCAGGCCCTGGCCGGGACCGTCGTGTACAACCAGGACCAGGCCCTCCACGGGCAGTCCCCCGTCTCCGTGGGCGGCTACCTGCTCTCCCCCGACTTCTGGAACCGCACGCTGCAGAACTGGCAGTCGGAACTCCTGGCGGTCGGGTCGATGGTGGCGCTGTCGATCTACCTGCGCCAACGCGGGTCGGCGGAGTCGAAACCGGTGGGCGCCCCGCACGCCGTCACCTCCCTCGCCAGCGATTGAGGCCGCGACTCCGCATCACCGCGTGATGCCGGGCGGGCGGAGCATCCGCCCCACGCCGGGGAGGCCGATGGGACGCTGCATCCGTCCCCGCACCCGTACCGGCAGGGGGAGTGGACGGGACCTCCTCGGGTCCCGCCCACTCCACCCGACCTAGAAGATCAGTCCGAGCACGAGCACGCCTGCCAGGCCCACCACCGAGACCGCGCACTCCATGAGCGACCAGGTCTTGAAGGTCTGCCCGACCGTCATGCCGAAGTACTCCTTGACCAGCCAGAAGCCTGCGTCGTTGACGTGGGAGAGGAACACCGAGCCCGCCCCGATCGCGAGGACCAGCAGCGCGAGGTGGGCATCACCCAACCCGCCGGCCAGGGGCACCATGATGCCCGAGGCGGTGATCGTCGCGACCGTGGCGGAGCCCGTGGCCACACGGATCACGACGGCCACCAGCCACCCGGCCAGCAGCACCGGGATGCCCGCCTGGGCGATCCCGTTGCCGATGACCTCGCCGACCCCGGAGTCGACGAGGGTCTGCTTGAAACCACCGCCCGCACCGACGATGAGGAGGATCCCGGCCACGGGCCCGAAGGCGGCTCCCGTCAGGGAGGACACCTCGGACGTGGTCCGCCCCAGGGCCAGGCCCAGGACCACCATCGCGTAGAAGGAGGTGATGAGCAGGGCGAGCAGCGGGGTGCCGATGAAGCTGAGGACCTGTCCCCAGGGGGTGCCGTCCTGCTTGAGCGCCACCACCAGGGTGTGGACCAGCATGAGGACGACGGGCATCAGGACGACCGACAGGGCCACCCCGAAGGAGGGACGGCGGCCGCCCTCGTCAACCCGTTGGCCGACGATCTTCTCGGGGGCGGCGATGGGGACCCACCGCGCCATGGGGCGCGCCAGGAGCGGCCCGGCGACCACCACCGTGGGGATGGCCACGAGCAGCCCGAAGGCGAGGGTCAGGCCCAGGTTCGCGTTCAGCGCCTCGATGGCGATGAGCGGGCCGGGGTGCGGCGGCACCAGGCCGTGCAGGGCCGAGAGGCCCGCCAGGGCGGGGATGCCCACCAGGATCACCGGCAGCTTCGCGCGCTTGGCGACCAGCATGACGATGGGGATCAGCAGCACGACGCCGACCTCGAAGAAGAGGGGGATGCCGATGATGAAGGCCGCCGCCGCCATCGCCCAGGGCAGGCGTTTGGCGGGGGTGGCGGAGATGATCGTGTCGACGATCTCGTCGGCGGCACCGGACTCCGTGAGGAACTTCCCGATGACCGCACCCAGCACGATGAGCACGCCCACCCCGCCCAGGGTCGACCCGACCCCGGAACTGAAGGAGGTGAAGGCGTTCTCGAAGCCCATCGACGCGGCGACGGCCATGACGCCGGAGCCGAGCATGAGGGCGAAGAACGGGTGCATCTTCACCCACACGATGAGCACGACGATCAACAGGATGGACACCACGGCGGCGATGACCAGCTGCGCGGTCCCGGCGGTGGGGCCGGAGGCGTCGCCCGCCAGGGGGAGCAGGGAGGGGACGAGGGCGGGGGACGTGCTCACGGTGTCCCACCTCCCGCCGGGTCAGTCTGTGGGATGGGGAGCATGGCAGTGGCCTTCCTGGGTGATGGGGTTCAGCGTTCGGCGATGACGTCCCGGTAGGTGGCGTCGAAACGTGCACGCAGGTCCGAGTAGTACGGGCGCTGGGCGGGATCGGGCCGCAGGGTCGCGGACTGCGGGACCACGGCGGGCACGACATCGGGGGCGAGGACGGACAGGGCGAGCACCGCGGTGCCCCGCATCGTCACCCGGCTGACGTCGACGACGTTGACGGGGAACCCGAGGGCCTGCGCGACGACCTCCATCGTGGCCGGGTAGTGCTGGGTGACACCGCCCGAGGCGATGACCTCCTCGACCTGGGGGTTGATGGCGCGCAACTGCTCGAAGATGCGCTCGTAGGAGATGGTGACACCCTCGACGGCCCCCCGCCAGAGGTCCACGGCCCCCGTGGAGGAGGACACGCCGGTCAGCACCGCCCGTGCGTTTCCCGCCCACCCGGTGGCCCGCTCCCCGGTGAGGAAGGGGAGGACCAGGGGGATCCCGGGAACGGGGTTGCCGCGCAGGGCCACGTCCAGGATGCGGGGTTCGACCGGGGCGAGTGTGGACTCCAGCCAGGTCATCACGCGTCCGACGTCGTTGAGTGCGCCACCCACGATGGACTCGCGGCTGGAGACCCGGTACGCCCACAGTCCCGTCGGCAGGACATCAGGCGTGCCGGGGACGATGACCCGCATCGCGCCGGAGGTCGCGGCCGAGAGGGCGACGGTGCGCGCGTCGGTGGCGCCGACCCCCAGGTTCGAGGCGTAGCCGTCGGGGATGGCGGGGAACCACAGTGCGCCGTCCAGTGCGGGCCAGCGGCGGACCACCTCCGACGAGGGCGCCTCGACGGGCTCGTCCGGGTCCACGATCGCGGCGAACTGCTCGCGCACGACGCCGGTGGCGGCCAGGAGGTCCACGTCCAGGTCCCCGGTGTGGCGGTTGAGGAGGCCCGTCCACGCCATCGTCGAGGTGGCGGCGGCATCGACGCCGGCGAGCCGGGTGAAGATGTACTCCCCCAGCGACACGAAGCGGACGGTGCGGCGCAGGACCTCGGGACGGGTGCGTGCCAGCCACAGCAGGCGCGGGGCGTGGTAGCTGGTGTGCAGCCGGGCGCCGACCGCCTGGTGGACCAGAGTCTCGTCGAGCTCCGCGCGCAACTGGGCCAGTTGGGGTGCGGAGCGGGAGTCCGCGTAGGTGATGCAGGGGGTCAGCGCGTCGCCCTCGTCGTCCACGCAGACCAGCGAGGAGGCGAAGGTGTCCATGGCCACGCCGCGCACCCTGCCGGGTGCGATGTCGACCAGCACCCGTGTGATGACGTCCGCGACCTCCGCGGCCACGACGTCGGCGTCGATCTCGGCGGTGCCGTCGGCACCCTCACGGAACTGGTGGGCGGCCTTGGCGGTGCGCTTCTTGACGGGACGCGCCAGGGCGTCGTAGAGACAGGCGCGCGTGGAGGTGGAGCCGATGTCCACGGCCAGGACGAACGGCTCGACCGCCTGGTCCAGCGGCACGCCGCGGGCCTCAGGGGAGTCTGGTGGGAGTGGGGACGTCGCTGGTGCTGGCATCGGTGCCTCCTTGCGGACAGCCTAGGACGGGAGCACCAATGGGGAGGGGTTTCCGGGCACGAGTCCGGCTGGTGTGCCGGCGGGGCCCGGCGGCTCGGGTCACCCTGCCGTGGTCCACCTCCCGGTCCGCGTGAGTGGGACGGTGAGGGGCCCCGGGCGCCTCACTCCCCGGAGGCGCGCTCCAGGGTGCCGATCTGCGACCCGCCCTCGTCCTCGACGAGGAGGGTGTCACCGTCGACGGTGGCTGACTTCGCGCCGGAGAGCCAGGTGTCGACGTCCATGCACGCCATCAGTGTGGTGACCATCTGGCCGAGTTCGACCGTGTCCCCGTCCTGGGTCCAGGTCCCGCTCAGGCTGTTGCAGCCGTCGTTGCCGGAGACCTTCCCGTCCTCGGTGAAGGTGAGGTTCGGCGAACCGGCTGCCGTGCTGCCCCAGGTCCCGACCGGGTCGGCGGCGCCCGACTCGCTGGCCCCACCCGAGCAGCCGGTCAGGGAGAACGCCATCAGCAGGCCTGTCGTCAGTGCCACGAGTCCGTGTGAGGTGCGCATGGGGCCATCGTGCCATGCGGGCGGATCCCCGGACAGGGTCCCGGAGGTGGGGATCCGCCGGCGGGGTTGACGGTGGCGGTGGCGGCGTCGGTGTGCAGCAGGGTGGCAATGGTCCGCCCCAGAAGGGCTCCCCGACACCGACCCGGTCAGCCGTCCAGGCGCCGGGCCAGTTCCCGGTACTGGCGCACCTTGACCTCCACGTCCGCGATGTAGCTGATGAGCATGAGTTCCTCGACGCCGTGGGTGTCGGCGAAGGCCCGCAGCTGCCCCGCGACCTCGTCCCAGGTCCCCACGACGAAGGAGGGGTCGAGCTGGAGGTACCGGCGCAGCTCGGCGCGCCGCTCCTCGGGGATCTGCGCCGGGTCCCGGAACTCGACGGGGCGCCCCTGGCGCATGGAGAGCCTGAAGTCGGCGGCCGCGAGCGCCTGCTCCTCCGCCTCCTCGCGCGTGTCCGCGGCGGAGATGCCCATGGCCGACAGGGTGCGTCCGGCCGTCACCGCCTCGGGGAGGTGGGCCCGGTAGTGGTCCATGACCCCGGGGTCCTGGCGCCCGGTGAAGAACTGGGCGTAGGCGTAGTTGAGGTCGTGCGCACCCGCCCACGCGGCCGACTGCCCGGAGGAGCCCAACAGCCACATCTCGGGCAGCACCTCGGCGTGCGGGGTGACGGTCAGCCTCGAGTAGGGGTGGTCCTCGGGCAGCGTCCCACGCAGCAGGCCCACCGTCTCCGCGATGAGGGTGTCGATGGAGGTCGGGTCGATGACCCGGCCCTGGTTGAGGGCGTGGGCGGCGAGCATGTCACCCCCGGGCGCGCGGCCGAGCCCCATGTCGACGCGCCCGGGGAACAGGGCGGCCAGCATGGAGAACCGCTCCGCCATCTGCAGGGACCCGTAGTGCATGGCCATGACCCCGCCACTGCCGACCCGGATGCGCTCGGTCTCCCCGAGGACGTGCATCATCAGCAGGTCGGGTGCGCTGGAGAGGAACGCCGAGGTGTTGTGGTGCTCGGCGAACCAGAAGCGCGCGTATCCCGCCTCCTCCAGGGCACGCGCCAGGCGCACCGTGTCCTCGAGGGTGTCGCGGGCGTCGTGGCCGGCGAAGAGGGGGACCTGTTCGAGGAC
>NZ_CCXH01000074.1 GCF_000820725.1 Actinomyces polynesiensis
ATGGACGTCGCGTTGTGCGTTCCATGGGTGCAACGCGCGGGACCCGCGCGCCATTCCCGCCGACGAGGGCGGCCACACCCCTGCCCTCCGGACCCGGTGCCCCATGATCTGCCGGGGTACCCCCAGCAGGTCTCCGAGGTCCTGCGTCCGTCCCGCGGGACACGCCGTGCTGCGTGACCGCCCCGTCCCGGTGCTGGAACTCCGCGCCACCGGTCCGTGCTGGGGGGGTCCGCGCCACGGGTCCGTGCCACCGGTTCGCGCCGCGCCCGCCACCTCGGCGGACGAGGGCGGCCCCCGTGGGGCCTGCCGGGCGTGAGGCGGGAGTGCCGGGAGTGCTGCCCGCCGAGCGGTCGTCCACCCGGGAGTCCAGACCTGCCACCACGGCTCTCCGAGCGGGACAGTCCACGGGACCCGAACCCAGGGAGGGCCGGGTGCCCAGCAGCCGGACCTTCAGTCGCCCAGGCGCTGCCCCTTGAGTTCGGGCAGGGTGAAGGCGCCCGCGGCCGCAACCGCGAAGGCCACGGCGAAGACGCCGAACACCAGGTGGTTGCCCCCGGCCCCTAGGAGCACG
Organism: Actinomyces polynesiensis; assembly: GCF_000820725.1. Classification (GTDB taxonomy): domain Bacteria; phylum Actinomycetota; class Actinomycetes; order Actinomycetales; family Actinomycetaceae; genus Pauljensenia; species Pauljensenia polynesiensis. Next base: position 572 of record NZ_CCXH01000074.1, read on the forward strand.
GGAACCAGCAGCGGGGCGGCGATCGAGGCCAGCCGCCCGAAGCCTGCGGCCGCTCCCGTCCCTGTCCCCCGCACGGAGGTCGGGTAGAGCTCCGGTCCGATGGCGTAGAGGGCGCCCCAGGCACCCAGGTTGAAGAAGGAGAGCAGCATGCCCGCGGCGATAATCATCGACCCGGTGCTCGCCAGTCCGTACAGGGCGGCCGCGACCGCGGACCCGACCAGGAACACGCCGAGCGTGAGCCTGCGTCCCCACTTCTCGATGAGCCAGGCCGCCGCCGCATATCCGGGCAGCTGGGCGAGCGTGATCACCAGCGTGAACTGGAAGGACTTGACCATCGTGAACCCCTGTTCGACCAGGAGGCTCGGGATCCACACGAATGCCCCGTAGTAGCTGAGGTTGATGCACAGCCAGATCGTCCACAGGGCGGCGGTGCGTCGACGCAGGGCGGGGGACCAGATGGACACGGTCCCGTCCGTCGCCACCTCGTGCCCGGCCCGGTGAGCGGGCAGGTCGGCGGCTCCGCCCTCGTCGGCACCTCCCGCGCCCACCCCGGCGGTGGGGAGCGGGACTGCGTCGCCCTCGTCCGCGCTCCCGGCCCCGGAAGTGGGGCGCTCGCCGCTGGCCCCGCCGACCCCTGCGGGCTGCGGTGCGCTGATACCGGCCGCGGCCTCGAACTCGCGCACGCTGGCCTCGGCCTCCTCGTGGCGGCCCTTCGACTCCAGGAAGCGCACGGACTCCGGCAGGTGCAGGCGCACGATGATCGCGTAGACGGCCGGCGCCATCCCGATCGCCAGGGCCCAACGCCACCCGACGGGCGAGGACGGGACCACGAAGGCACCGATGACGGCGGCGAGCAGCCAGCCCACCGCCCAGAACGCCTCCAGCCACACGACCATGCGCCCGCGGATCGCGCGGGGCGCGTACTCGCTGACCAGGGTCGAGGCGACCGGCAGCTCCGCACCGAGCCCCAGCCCGACGAGGAAGCGCAGCACCATGAACATCGCCACCGACACGGACAGGGCCGAGATACCCGTGGCGATCCCGTAGACGACGAGGGTGAGGGCGAAGACCTGGCGACGCCCGACCCTGTCCGCGACCGCCCCGCCCAGGGTGGCGCCGATCGCCATGCCGATGAAGCCGATGGAGGCGATCCACCCGGTCGTGGACTTCGAGAGGTCCCAGTGTGCGGCCACGGCCACCATGACGAAGCAGATCAGGCCGACGTCCATGGCGTCCAGCGCCCACCCGACCCCGGAGCCGACCAGGAGTCGCGCATGTCGGCGGGTGAAGGGCAGACGGTCGAGGCGCTCGGCGCGGGTGGGGACGGGACGTGCGCCCGGGTCCTGGGGGACGCCGTCGGGGTCGGGGAGGTCGGAGGAGTTCTGGGGTTTCACCGGATGCTCCAGTTCAGGCACGGGGAGTGGGATCGTGACGTCGGCCGAACCGGCTCCGACCGGTCCGGACCTGCCGGACCCGCCGTGGAGCCACCGGGGGATGTCCGACGAATTACCGCGCCGGAGGCGTCCCCGGTGACGAGGTGTCCGTGTGGTGGTGGGTGGTGGCGGGGCGGAAGTGTGGTGGGTGGTGGCGGGGCGGCGGCGTGGCCGCGAGGTGGTGGAGCCGCCCCCGGTGCCTATGCTGGGCGCGGGGACGCGCGGACAGCGCGGCCACCCACGGCAGTGGGAGTCAGTCAGCAGGAGGCACCACCGATGAGCACCTACTACACGCAGACACCCCCGAAGAACTTCGTGATCACCTGGTTGTTGTCCCTCTTCCTCGGGGTCATCGGTGTGGACCGCTTCTACCTGGGCAAGATCGGCACCGGCATCCTCAAGCTCATCACCGCAGGCGGCTTCGGACTCTGGGCGATCATCGACCTGATCCTGGTGCTCACGGGCAACCAGCGGAGCAAGGACGGTCGCCCGCTGGAGGGCTACGAGCAGAACAAGGTCATGGCCATCGTGGTCACGCTGGTCGTGTGGATCTTCGGCCTCGGGATCGGCGGGTTCTCCGCCATCGGCGGGAACTGAGGCAGACGCAGACCCGGCCCGCTCCGGGTGGGTGGTGCCCCGCGGGTGGCGGCACGAGTGCCCGGACGAGGACGACGACCCGGCAGGTCGGACATCCGGGTTGGCCGGGCTGTGTCGGGTTGGCCGGGCTGCTTTGGGGGCTCCGGGCTGTCTTGGGGGCTCC
>NZ_CCXH01000075.1 GCF_000820725.1 Actinomyces polynesiensis
ACATCCGCTCGCACGGTCCGCGAACGGATCCGCCAGGCCGAGCCCCTCCAACACGTCGAGGAAGCCGCCGGTCCGAGCACCGATCACCCGAAGGCCTCACAGCTCGACACGACCCAGTCGGTCCCGTTCCCCCTCCTGCGCCGGGCCGTCAGGGAAGGGCTCATCTCCCCCGACGCTGCCAGCGTGATCACCGCCGCACTCGGACCGGCGCGGAAGAGCGGAGTGCCCGCCCTCCGCGTCGCCGAGGCGGAGTGTGCGCTCCTGGCGGCGGCCATGGGCGCGGATGCCGTGACGTCCCGGGCTCACGTGTTCGGGGCTGGGACCGAGGCCCTCCTGACGGAGGTGGGGCGCTCTGGCACCCAACCGGCAGCAATGGCACTGACGCAGTTGTCCCGGCTCGCCCGTTCCTGGAGCAGGATGCTCTCCCAGGAGTCCGACCCCGATGGTGGGCAGGAGGACTCGCGTGCGTCACGGCATCGACGCGAGGCACGGCGCTTCCTGACCATCCACGCCCTGCGCGAGGGCACGAGACGGGTGGAGGGCGAGCTCCTGCCCGAGACAGCGGCACAGCTGGAGCGTCTCCTCGATGCCTACCTCAATCCGCGCACCGAGAGCGCCACACCGGGCACCGCGGACCCAACCGAGCCGGGCCTCGGAGCGGCCGGAGGAGCGCGAGGGCACAGCCCCGATCCATCGGCCGACCTCGACTCGACAACGGGGGCCGACCCGACTGCGGGCCACGACCCTGTCACCGGCCCCGGGACTCCCATTGCTCCCAGAACGCACCTGAGCCTGCGGTTCGCCTCCCCCGTACCTGTGGATGTGCTGAGGGAAGTGGCGGGTCGACCCGGTCTTGGAGGAATCTTGGAAGCCACGGGCCAGATTGGGATCCATGACTTCCACACCGAACTTCCGTGTCGCCGAGGGCACAACGATCGTCGGCACCCGTGCAGAGGACCACCGCCTGCGCATCACCGAGGCCTGGCGACTCACCGGCGTCTCCGCACTGTGGGTGGGCGCGCTCATCGTCGTCGCTATCTGGGTCCGGGGCGGAGGCCTCCAGGATCTCCTCTCCCCACTGACCGGTGGTGCTGTTGCGGACACGCTCACCTCCTCCGGGCGGATCACCGGCCTCGTCGCGTCTTACCTCCTGCTCCTCCAGGTCCTCCTGATGGCTCGCGTTCCCCTGTTCGAGCGGGCGTTCGGTCACGACGCCCTCACCCGCTCCCACCGGCGCACGGGTTTCTGGTCCTTCTGGCTGATCATCGCGCACGTCGTCCTCATCGTCCTCGGATACGCGGCCACGGCCTCCCAAGGGGTGCTCGCGGAGCTGTGGCAGGTGGTCACCACCTTCGAGGACATGCTTCCCGCGACTCTCGGCACCCTCGGGTTCGTGGCCCTCGTGTTCCTCTCCCTGCGCAGACTGCGCCGGGCACAGCGATGGGAGACCTGGCACCTCCTCCACCTGTACGCCTACGTCGGTGTGGTCCTCGTCCTCCCCCACCAGCTCTCGACGGGCGCGGACTTCGTTGGCTCGCAGGTGGCGAGTGTGTTCTGGTGGTCCCTGTGGAGTCTGGCCGCCGCCTGCACGCTGGTGTTCCGGATCGTGCGTCCCCTGTGGATGTCCGCCCATCACCAGTTGCACGTCGAATCGGTCCGTCCCGACGGGGAGCGTGGGGTCACCGTCGTCATCGCCGGTAGCGACCTCCACACCATGGGAACCCAGGCCGGGCAGTTCTTCGTGTGGCACTTCCTCGACGGTCACGGTTGGCCCTGGGGTCACCCCTTCTCCGTCTCCTCCCTGCCCGACGACTCCCACCTGAACATCACCGTGCGTGTCGTGGGCGATGGCACGCGCCGCATCGCCGCCCTCAGGCCTGGCACCCGGGTGATCGCCGAGGGCCCGTACGGGCACATGACCGCGGCGGTCCGGCGGGGTCGGGACCTCCTGATGATCGGCGCGGGTGCGGGCGTCGCGCCCCTGGTGTCACTCCTGGAGGTCCTGCCCTACTCTCCCGGACACGCCACCCTGGTGGTGCGGGACTCCACCGCGGGTGCCATCCTCCTCGACCACCCCATCCGGCGGCTCGTCTCCACCCGCGGTCTCACGGCCCTGTCCCTCCTCGGGCCGCGCTCGCGTGGTGGTTCCCCCTGGGTGCCCGAGGCGTTGCGGCCCCCCGACGGACCTTCATTCCTGGGGAGGTGGGTCCGCGATCCGTCGCTCACCGACGTCTACTTGTGCGGACCGGGCCCCTGGATGGCCTCCGTCCGCAAGGACCTGCACCGACTGGGGTTCACCCACGACCACGTCCACTTCGAGAACTTCAACATCTGAGACCGAGGGATTCCCATGCGCAAGACCGTCTACTCCCTGCTGAGCGTCCTGAGCGCCGCCGTGCTGTCCCTGAGTTTCCTCTCCTCCACCCGGAGCGCGGAGACCACCCTCGCGGACTCCTCCACGGCGACGAACACCTCACCACGGTCGTCCTCCACGCCCTCGTCGACCACACCGTCGACGACCGACGCCCCCTCACCCGGCGCGACGTCCTCCGCGGACACCCAGGGAGGCAGCGCTTCCGACACGACGACGCCGTCGACGGGACTGAAGGACGGGACCTACACCGGTGAATCGACCGACACCCCCTACGGACCGGTCCAGGTCGAGGTCGTCGTGTCGGGCGGGACCATCACCTCGGCTCAGGCCGTGACCTTCCCGAACTCCTCCGGTCATGACCAGATGATCAACTCCCGAGCCGTCCCACTGCTCAATTCCGAGGTGGTCGATGCCCAGGGAGTCCAGATCTCGATGGTCACGGGAGCGACCTACACCTCGGAGGGCTACCTAACGTCCCTCCAGAGCGCCCTCGACCAGGCGGCCTCGTGAGCGGGGTCGGTACCGGACCCGGAGACGGCCAACCACACAGTCCCCACCGGGGCCACGTGTCCTGGGTCCGCACCGCGTCCCTGATGGGGACGGTCGTGGGAATCCACGTCGTGTCGGCCGGACCATTGGACGATGACACGCAGCTCGATCGGGCCGCCCGGGAGGCGTTCGGCGACCTGGAACACATCGAGGAGGTCTTCACTCCGTTCAACGAGGGATCAGACATCCGCCGCCTCGCCCGCGGCGATCTCAGCATCTGCGACGCGGACCCCCAGATCATGGAGGTCCTCGACCTGTGCATGACGGCAAGATCCCGGACCTGGGGACTCTTCGATCCGTGGTGGAGGGGATGGTTCGACCCGACCGGCATCGTCAAGGGATGGGCGGTCGAACAGACGACCCGGCGTCATCTTGCGCCGCTGGTCGCCTCCGGACTCGTCGACGCCGTCGGCATCAATGCCGGGGGTGACATGCAGCTGCTGAGCGCCGAGGAGACGACCTGGACGTGGAACGTGGGCATCGCCGACCCCTTCACCCCGGGTGCGACCCTCGGTCGACTCTCACTGCGGTCGGGAGCCGTGGCCACCTCCGGAACCGCCGAACGAGGCTCGCACATCATCGACCCCAGGTCCTCCCACCCGGCGCGATCCGTCGCCTCGGCGACCGTGGTGGCGCAGAGCCTGACGGAGGCCGACCTGTGGGCGACCGTCGCATGTGTGGCCGGATTCGACGACATGTCCTGGGTGCGGGACTCGACCTCGGAGTCGGCGCTGGTCGTCGGCGTCGACCACGGGGTCCGACGGTGGGTCGGAGACGCCGCGGACGCCACACCCCCGGGGGCGGCACCGACCCCGTGGATCAGTGAGCCGGAGCGGGAGCGGAGGCACGCATCGTGAACTGGCCATCGGACAGGAGGGTGGTCGGGGCGCCGAGGAAACGGGTGAGGACCAACGCGGTGAGGGCGTTGGCGCACAGGATCGCCGCCAGGACGAGGATCTGGAAGCGCGCCGCCTCCAGCGCGCTGGAACCCGCGAAGAGCGCGCCGACGAACGCCCCCGGAAGCGTGACAAGCCCCGTGGTCCGGGCCTGGTCGGTTGCGGGCATGACGGACATCGAGACTGCCTCCCGGACCGCGGGTCGTGCCGCCTGCCGAGGCGTCGCCCCCAGGGCGAGCCATGCCAGGTACTGGTCCGCCCCCAGTGTCAGGCGCGACGCGAGGTTGCGCATGAGCAGCGATGTCGCGGTCATCGAGTTCCCGATGACGATCCCGCTCATGGCCAGGACCTTCGACGTGTCCGAGATCGGAACCGCTCCGAGGGCGACGATCACCAGGACGGGCGCCACCCAGCCGGCGGCCAGCGCCACGGCGATAGGTCCGGGACGTGCCAGGGACGAGGGTGCCCTGCGGTGTGCGGTCACCACCGCCACCCCCGTCATCAGGCAGAGGAAGAGGACGGTCAGGCGCAGGTCGGCGACGACCCAGCGCAGGACGACGGAGAGCAGGCCGAGCTGGAGGGCCGCTCGAACGAGGGCCACCATCTGCAGCCAAGGCTTCTCGGCCCCGATGACGGTGAGGATTCCCCAGGCCGTGAGCCCGAGGATGAGGACGGCAATGAGAGAGGGAATCACTCCGTCTGCCCCGGAGTCGGTGCCGGTGCCGGTGTCCGTGGCGCAGCCGTGTCCATGGTCCCATCCTGCCCCACGTCCGTGTCCCGGCGGAGCAGCGAACCGCGTTGTTACCCTGTGGGCGGAGGTGCACCCATGATCTGGCGGCGGCGGACGACGCGATCGCGGAGCGTCCCGGAAATGGACCCCGACCGCGAGGTGACGCGGCGCGCGTCCCGGGCGATCGCCCGGGACATCGCTGTGCTGAGCGCCGTGATGGTCCTGGCAGGAGCCGCCCTGTTCATCATCGGACTGTGGGTGGAGTCCCGCCGCTCGCGCAGGCGTTTCCCCCGTGGTGACATCTTCGAGATCCACGTCGACATGAGCGATGCGACCGGACTGATCGTCGTGGTCGCGGTGGGTGTCGTCCTCCTCGCCGGTCTGGGCACCCTGCTCATCGCCCGTCGGGCGATGCGACCGCTGGAGGAGTCGATGCGTCGGCAGCGCAGCTTCGTCTCCGATGCGAGCCACGAGTTGCGCACGCCGCTCGCCGTGGCCAGCGCTCGTGCCCAGCAGCTCGAGCGGCTCGCCCACGGGGACGAGAAGGTCCGAACCGTGGCGTGCAGACTCCGCTCGGACATCACGGCGATGTCGGACATCGTGGACGACATGCTCGCCTCCGTGGGTGGGGAGACCCGTGGGGTGGGACAGTCGCAGTGGCGCCCCGCGCTGGTGTCCGCCGTCGAGGACATGGAGTTGGTCGCCTCCCGACGCGGCGTCCACGTCCTCGTCGACGTTCCTGGGCCCCCGGGGGGCACCACGCCGATGCCCCAGGGTGAGCTGCGACGGATCCTGGGAGCCCTCATCGACAATGCCATCGACTACTCCCCTGCAAGCGGCACGGTCCACGTCACGGCAACCGAAGGACACCAGCACCTGATGATCCGTGTGCGCGACGAGGGAGAGGGGATCTCCGGAATCACACCCGAACGGGTCTTCGACCGTTTCGCACACGGCGCACCACCGAAGTCCGGAGACGAGTCCCGTTCCTCCCACGGGATCGGTCTGGCACTGGTGCACGACCTGGTGACCACGCGCGGGGGGACGGTCAGCGTCGAGTCGACCGGGTCGACAGGGACGACCTTCCTGGTGTCGCTTCCCACACGGGCTCCCGCCGGAGCTGACGGAGGTGGGGGTCGTTCCGAGGTGGCTTCCCCCCAAGGCCCCGTGGGCGCTCACGGAGCGCCCGAGGAGGAGAGGCATGGATCCTGAGAAGGGCGCTCTGTTGGTGGTGGAGGATGACCCACGTCTGGGACCGATCATGCGTGACGTCCTGGAGGATGACTGGGCAGTCACCCTGGCAACGACGGTCGCCACGGCCCGCGAGGCGTTGCTCTCGCGGGTCTTTGCCGTCGCGGTCGTCGACCGGCGCCTTCCCGATGGCGACGGGGCCGATCTGGTCACCTGGATGCGCCGCCGCGTCGACCCGACGCCAGTGCTGATCCTCACCGCCCTGGGCACGACCAGCGACAAGGTGGACGGGTTGGATGCGGGCGCCAATGACTACCTGGTCAAGCCGTTCGACTTCGACGAACTCAATGCCCGGCTGCGCGCCCTGACCCGCGACTACTCGACGGCCAGCGACCAAGTCGTCATCGGCTCGTGGTCGTTCTCGCCCCACCGTCACACCATCAACTCGCCCTACACCGGCCGCATCCTGCTGACGGATCGGGAGTCCGCGCTGCTGGCCGTCCTGGCGGCTCACCCCCACACGGCCTTCACCAGGACCCAGCTGCTGGCCGCCGCCTTCGAGGCGGGGGACCAGTTGGGCACCGTGGACACGTATGTGCACTACCTGCGGCGCAAGACCGAACGGGACATCGTTGAGACAGTCAGGGGTGTGGGCTACCGGCTGGGGACTCCGCTGTAGGCCGAGGTGTCGGATGTCGCCCCGCGGCGGGCGGTGGCGGCTTCCGGGGGCGGCGGGCGGTCCCGTGGTGGTCGTCTTCCACCACCCACCGTCGACGAGGGCGGGCGGCGGCATTGGTCGAGGTGTGGGGCCGTCGGTTCACGGTTCGTGGCTCATGCCCACGCAGGCGGGGACCACCCAGGTGAGGCGGGTGCGCATGTCGTAGCGGGCGGCTCATCCCCGCGCAGGCGGGGACCACGACCTCGGGGCGGCGGGCGCGGCCATGGCGGGGGGCTCATCCCCGCGCAGGCGGGGACCACTGGGCATGAGAAAAGCCGCCCACATCGGACGGCGGCTCATCCCCGCGCAGGCGGGGACCACTGGGCATGAGAAAAGCCGCCCACATCGGACGGCGGCTCATCCCCGCGCAGGCGGGGACCACGTCACCCCGAACGTCGACTACTACATCCGGCCGGGCTCATCCCCGCGCAGGCGGGGACCACGTACCTCTGACCGTGTGCCATGTGATGCAGACCGGCCCATCCCCGCGCAGGCGGGGACCACTGCTCATCCAACAGCTCCGGCACCACGTTCGGGGGCTCATCCCCACGCAGGCGGGGACCACGACGGGCGCGTGTCGGGGAACCAGGTCGCGCCAGGCTCATCCCCGCGCAGGCGGGGACCACCACCAAGCGTGG
>NZ_CCXH01000076.1 GCF_000820725.1 Actinomyces polynesiensis
ATGCCGGGCAGTCCGGCGAACGACGCCGACAACAGGTCCACCCGCCGAGGGTGATTCCCGAGCTCGTCGCCCACCAGCCAGGGGAGGTGTGGTCGTGGGATATCACGAAACTCCGCGGCCCCGGCAAGGGCTGCTGGTACCACGCCTACGTGATCCTCGACATCTTCTCCCGCTACGTCGTGGGCTGGCGCATCGAGAACGTCGAAGACGGGACCCTGGCCGCGGATCTCGTCGAGCAGATCGTCGCCGAGACCGGGCACCGGCCCGGCTGGCTCCACGCCGACGGGGGTGCTGCGATGACCTCCAAACCCCTCGCATCGCTGTTGAGCGATCTCGACATCACCCGCTCGCGTTCTCGCCCGCACACCAGCAACGACAACCCGTACAGCGAAGCCCAGTTCAAGACGATGAAGTACCAGCCCGACTACCCCGACCGGTTCGATTCCATCGGCCACGCCCGCGCCTGGATGGACGGATTCATCACGTCATACAACCACGAGCACTACCACTCCGGGATCGGCTACTACACACCCGCGTCCGTCCACCACGGCACCGCCGACGCCGTCCGCCAGTTGCGGCAGGCCACGCTCGACACTGCCTACGCGGAACATCCCGAACGCTTCACCCGCCGACCCATCGCGACGAAGCTACCCACGATCGCGCACATCAACGACCCCGCCCGCCGACGACCCGAACCAGCCAAACCCGAACCCACACTCACGTCTCACTTGATTTGACAAGTTCCGTCCCGACAAGCGAGTACTCCCCGACGACCGAGATCGGACCCCGCTGAACCTTCCCGCTTTGTGGCTTCTTGCCTCCTGCGAAGTCCGACGACTTGATGGAGGACACGACTCCGAACTGTCCATGAACCTGGCACGAAGTGGAGGGCTCGAAACAATCTGATCATTCTGGGGTGCGAGCCCATCGGATGCCCGCGCCGGCACCATCAGGCAACAGGTCCTACACCGTGCCTGGATCCGTAGTATGTTTGCTCGCCACGGTCGGTCGAACCGAGGAGCCATTGAACGTCGACAGGTCCGGGGACTCGCCAAAGAGAGTCGTCCGAAAGCTCGGGCGACTCGGGAATATGGCGACGCACATGCACCGCCTCCGCTGTGTCCGACGAACGACAGAACCAAGCGACCAGTCCGGATCCCATCAACCCCTCGATCACGCGGACCAGACGGTCCCGACCAACCGGCACCTGAACCGCCATCTCCCAAAGACCGTAATAATCCTCGGTCACCAGACTCAGCACCTCGATCTCAAGATCGCCCATCACCACTCCGCCAACGGTAAGGGGCAAAACTTCTGGCGCTTGTGAGCAACGTCCGATGAATTCACGATCCCGACCCTGTCAAGAAGATCCCCTCCATCACGCCGTGACCCCGCGAGAGGTAGAAACCTGAGTAGGTGAAGGCAGGTTGCGTTCATGTGAGGACCACCTCGACCACCAGATCACCGAAGTTCGGCTCGCCGCGACCGTCACTGCACCGCAGGAGCAGCCTGCGTCCGTCGTCGTCAACCCTCATCCCAGCATTGCCGAGCCACGCCTGAATCACCTCACAACCACCGCGCCAGATATTCCAGATGCGAAGCGACCGGGCTGCCCTCGGCTTCCACACGATGGAGACCCGAACCTCCTCAGGGGCAGAATCCTCCCAGAAGACCAAATCACGACCCCTCGTCCCCTCAACCTCGAGGTCACCACCACGGATCTTCAAGCGAACACCCTGGGGCGGGTCCGGCCTGGCGGAAACAAACCTCACAACGAGATGGCTCGCATCAGTAGGGAGCTCATACAGACTGAAGAGAGGACCACCCCATTCGACCTTCGTCGTCTTCTGCACGGCAAAGAGGTCTGACAACGAATCGCCCATCTCAGTACCCCGGATGCCTGTATGAGTCAACTGCAGCGTGATCCTGTGGCCAACGCGGAACCACTGATGTACCTCCGTCGCGGAAGGGAATCGGTTCGTGACTCAACTCCATTGACTCCATCCCGCCCTTGTCGCCGTTGTAGCGCTGTGGTGCGCGCCCAGTTGCCATGCGCGACAACTGCGAGTCATCCCACTGCTCAAGCCCCGGGTTTGCGCCCTCATTCTTCCAGAACCGTGCACGCACCGTTGACCAAGCCGGCCTATTACCAGCCCTCGTCGGGGAGTAGACGTCATCACCAACACTCCAACCCCTCGATACGCCACCGCAGGTGGTGTTGTGGACGAGGACTGAGTCGTTGCCAGCATAGTAGGTGTGCAGGTCCTCAATGGTGAGGTTGTAGGCGGTGAGGACCCGCTCGCCAACGTCCAGGTGGTCCACGGTGACCTGGTCGCCGTCGGCAGCAAGAAGCGTGTCACCAGCATGCAAGTCGATGGCATCCACCCACCGGCCCTCGGACTCCACCCAGAAGGGATGACGGTCGGTCGCCTCCACCCTGGACCCGTCCGACAACACCACACCCACCATCGTGTGGGGACCCCAATGACGGATCAGGTCCTCGACTTCACGCGCCCCCCTGCGCCCGGTCTCGGGGTCGGTGGCCACCACCTCCTCACCGACCTGGACGTCCTTGATTGCCTTCCTGGACCCATCAGCCATGAGCACCGCCGTGGCACCCGTGAAACTGTTCAAACACCCCCCACCCGCCCTCACCGGCGAAACCCGACCAGTCGACACACTCGACGTGATCTGC
>NZ_CCXH01000077.1 GCF_000820725.1 Actinomyces polynesiensis
CCCTCGCAGAAGTCCTGCGACCCAGCGCGTCGTAGGTGTAGGCCAGCGTCTTCCCACGCGCATCGGTGGTGGTGAGGACCTGATCAGCACTGTCATAGCTGGTGGTCGTGGTACCGGCGTCCGGATCCGACGCCGAGACCTGCCGCCCACGCAGGTCGTAGGTGTAGGCCCAGTGGTTGCCCGCGGCGTCCGTCATGCCCGTGAGGCGCCCTGCCGGATCGTAGGCGTAGGCCGTGGCCTGGTAGGAGCCCTGGGGCGTGGTGCCGGTGTACTGACGCAGTTCGGTGGTGTTCCCTCGGGCGTCGGTCAGGGTGGTGGTCGGCGTGTCCCCGTCGGGTGGGTCCACGGTGACCCGGTCCCCGCCGTACGTGGTGGTGGTGCGCCACCGCTCGGTGTTGTTGACCTCGAAGATCTCGGCTGTGACACGCCCTGCGCCGTCGTAGGTGGTCTCGGTGCGCCCGGGCACACTCGCCGGGGTGGCGAGCAGGCCGGTGGCAGGTGCTCCGGTGGTGTACCAGGGCTGGGTGGCGGTGACGGCCAGACCGCGTGAGTCGTAGATGGTGTCGGAGATGAGGCGCCCGGTCTCCCCGCGGTGGGCGGAGGTCTCCTGGCGTTGGCGTTCGCGGCCGAGACCGTCGTAGATGACGGTGCTGGTCACGTACGCGGACCCGTCCCAGTTCAACGTCTTCGTGGTCGTGGACGACCGGGCTGAGGATCCAACGGTGTAGGTGTAGGTGGTGGTCGCGGTGTCAGTTCCCTGGACACGTCCCGGCTCCCAGACAGCAGTCAGGCGGCCGAGCGCGTCGAAGGTGCCGGTGGTGGCGTGTCCGTTGGCATCGGTGGTCCTGGTGGCCACTCCCCACGCCGGGTCCAGCTCCGTGGTGGTGGTCAGCGCCGTCGCCGCTCCGGACCCGTCGGGGTCCGGACTGGTCACGGTGGCCTTCGTCATGAGGCCCTGGGTGTAGGTGTAGGTGGTCCTCGTGGTCCGCCCCAGCGCGTCGGCGCTCGTCAATGGCTGGCCGTAGCTGTCGTAGGTCGCGGTCGCGGTGGTGACGTAGGAGGGGGTCGACCCGCTGTAGGAGGCGACCTGCTGGGTGGTGGTGACCAGTCCCTTCGTGGGTGCAGTACCCACGCCCGCCCCGTCGTAGGCATAGCGCTGATCGGCGACCACGTCCTGGGGTCGTGTCGGCGTGGTGGCGCAGGCCTTGGCCACGGTCTCACTGCGCTGGACGGTGTCGAGGATGTTGGCAGACGTGTTGCGCACGTAAGTGCTGCGCGTGCACCGGTCGTCCGTCGACGTCGTGACGTCCCCGGAGTCCTCGACCTGGGTGGGCATGCCCAGGGAATCGAAGGTCGTGGTCGTCGCGGTGGTCCGGACCCCACCCGGCAGGGCGGGGGCGGTGGTACGGGTGCGGGTCGCCTGCACCCCGACGTGGTAGGAGCTCGATCCTGCGCCGGTGGCGGTGGCGCTCGAGCGCCACGGCGTGGAGAGGGTGCCCTGGACCTCGCTGGAGGCGTTGTAGACGATCTCTTCGCGCACCATTCCCGCGAATGCGTCGTGGTCCGTGATCTGGTCCACCTGCACGGACCTGGTGCCCCCGCTGCCGGAGGCGCGGTCGCCGTCCATGCCCCGGAAGTACCGGTACCGGGTGTGCTGCTGCGGGGCGGCCGAGTCCCCGGGCGCACCCGTGTACACGTCCACCGTGGGGTAGCCGCGCCACGTGGACCAGGTGCGGTACTTGGCGGGGGTCAGCTCGTCGTCGGTGTAGCGCCAGGCTGCGCCTCCACTGTAGGAGTAGGAGGTCACGACCTGCTCGGAGGTCGTGTCCTGGGGGGAGGTGGTGACCTGGGTCGCGACGTACTTGTGGAAGTACTCCATGACCGGGTCCACCGACCCGGCAGGTGTCCACCACACGGGCAGGCAGCGGCGCGAGTTCGACTCCGGGGCCGCTGGCAGCGAGGATGCGGAGCAGTCGGGGGAGGAGTAGGTGATGGCGGTCGTACCGCCGGTCTCAGCGGTGATTCCGGTCAACCGGTAGCGGGTCATGGCGGGGCGTCCGTCGAGCTGGGTGTCGACCCGGTTGGCGGCCTGGGTCCCCGAGAAGGTCGTCGCCGGCAGCGAGATGCTCGCACTTGCTCCCAGCCCTACGTGCTGCACGGATGCCAACCACAGCACGGCCTCCGACAGGTCGCCATCCCCAGGGTCCGGGAACGTATGGGTGAGCTTCCACTGGTCGACGCCGCGGTACGTGCCGTCGGCCTTGAGGATCTTCGTGGTGAGGGAAGTCAGGCGTTTGCGGGTGAAGAATGTCGGCGAGTACTGGTTCGGGCACGAGGTGGAGGACGTGCAGATCAGGTCGAAGGGTACGTCGGGCCAGCGCGACTGCGAGGCCTGCGTGAGATCGCCTGGCTCGCAGTCGGCGGCTGCCTTCACGCACCGCTCCTCGTAGGAGAGCTCGATGCGGGCCGGGGAGTTGGAGGCCTCGGATCCGGCCCGGGTGCCGTAGTCGATGCGGGTGAGGTAGCCGCCTCGTTGGTAGGCACTCACCCCGGCACCCAGGTCGTGGCCGTAGTTGTTCGCCTCACGCGCGTACACGTAGGTCATCGAGTTCCCGGTCGTGTCCACGACGTAGTCCAGGTTCCACCGCCACGTCTGCTGGCAGCGTGAAGCCGCGAAGGTCGCCTGGTAGCAGGGCTCGCCGGGGTGGTTGCCATGGACGGGCACCGTCCATGAGGAGTTCAGGGCCAGGGCGTCGGCCGCTGAGCGCTTGTCCCTCCCGAACCAGTACTGGGTGCCGTCAGAGGTGGTGACCTTCCAGTACTCCTTGTCGTTGTCCGCATTCCAGGCACCCGTGAGGTGTTGGACCAACGTGTTGTCGTCCTCCTTCAGGCGCCATGAGCCGTTGGAGGAGTCCTTGACGAGCTCGGTGGCCTTCCCGCCCAACACGAGAGTGGCGTTGTCGGACTTCCAGCACAGGTCACCCGTGGAGTGCGACGCATTGTTCGCACTGCCGGCAGAGGTCGCCTTCATGTCATCGGCGCAGGCAACGTACTTGCGTTCCACATAGCCGCCCGTCGACAGCTCCCACCCGTCGCCGACCACCGATGTCTGGTTGTTCGTCGACACGGTGCGCCCGTCGAGGGATCCCGAGTCGTAGGCCAGGGAGATGTCGGGGGCCAGGTCCCCGGGCACCGCGGGCGCCTGCATCGCGTAGGTCCAGTCGAAGGATCCCGTCCCGGCACTCACCTGCCACGAGGCGGACGACGACAGCGGGGTGGCCGACCAGTTCCCGCCCGCTCCCGAGGCGCCGGCGGAGACCGCCAAGACGGTCGCCGCGGCACCACCTGCCGCCGACACGCTGGCGACGCTCGACCTCGCGGTGGTGGCAGGTGCGTCCAGCTGAACCGTGGCGGACAGCGTCATCGTGTCCAGGTCCAGGTCCTGACCGGTGACGGGCGTGCCCTTCTGACAGGCGGCAACCTGCGGCGTCGTCATCGCACAGGCGGGCAGGCGCACCAGCCTCAACCGGGATGCCCAGTCACTGGTGACGCCCGCTGCCACGTCGGACAGGTCCAGGGCGACCTCGACCGCGCTCGTCGTCGCCACCACACCACCCTTCGATGGCTCAGATCCCGACAACGACCCCGTGTCGGACTCGGGCCCGGGCTCGGTCCCGGACTGCGGTCCCGACCCGGCCTCGTCCTCCACTCCGGACTCGGCTTCCGCCTCCGCACCTGACTGCGGTCCCGACTCGGACTCGTCCTCCACCCCGGACTCGGCTCCGGTCTCTGCCTCGGGCTGTGACCGAGTTGTCGACGGCGTCGGTTCCACCGCATCCACGTGCGGTGTCAACGCGAGCAGGATGCCGTCCGCGCCGCCCGCGACTCCCTGGCCGGCAGCCACCACCTCGACGTCCACACTGCCTGCCGCGCCGCTGCCCGATCTCCTCGCGCCCGGCGTGGTCGCTGGGTCGGTCGTCGCGACGGTGACGGGCAGGCCACCCACCTCCGCACTGGTGCCCGCGGCAGTCGGGGAGACCTCGACTGCCGCGGGGGTCGGCCAAGTGGTCGCCGCATCGGCACCACCCTGCGCCAGCGCCCACCCGGTCGTCCCGGGTCCGGTCGGATCAGGAGCATCGACCGCCGGTGCCTCGACTGCGACGGCTGCGTCCTCCACCTCGCGGTCCTGCCACAGCTGTGCGCCCCATGCCCGGCGCTCCTGCTCACTCCACGCCTGGCGTTCGGCTGCGGACGGATCATCGTCCGCCTGCGTCGGCGCCGACAGCCCCACGAGGACCAACGCTCCGGTGACCAGTGCCGCGACTGCTCGCGGAGCGACTCCCACCATCCGTGTCGTGCTCATCGCAGTCTCCGTCCTCAGCTCAGGTCACCGGTGCAGATGGATCGGATCCCATCCACGTCCAACACGCTCGTGTACAGACGCACGTCGTCGATTGCGCCGGTCCAGTTCTCCGCGTACGCACCGCCCACCCGCCCGCGGCCCACCTGCACGGCGCCCCCACCCGACCACCTCGTCCCGGAGTAGGTGTCGCTGCGGTTCCCCAGGACGGGCTCACCCGACCCCGGTGCCTCCGGCGTCCCCACATCGCACACGTACAGACTCATCTGCCCGGTGGCGGCCTCGTACTCCGCGGCCAGGTGGACCCAGCGACCTGCGACCACGGGAGCCTGGGAGATCGCGAACGCAGCATCCCCCGTCCCGTCGGCGTTCGTCTTCCAGAATCCGTAGCAGGTCGTCAGTCCCGTCGGACAACGGTCAGAGGAGAGGCGCCCGACCTTGAACGCACTGTCGGACTGCCCGTCCTGGCTGACGGCCACCTGGGTGGCCGACTGCGCGGTGCCGGGGCGAACGAACGCGGTGACCGTGAAGTCCTCCGAGGAGTCGATCACGGGGCCACTCGTCGTCGCCGTGTCCGAGGTCGAGGCGAAGGCGAGCGCGTGGTCCCCGGCGTCGGTCCCGAACTCGGCGAACGGGCCCGCCACCCGCGTCACCGACGGCGCCAGCGCCAGGGGATGCCCCCCGCCGGAGGCGTCCGCCACGCTCGCCCCTGACGCCTCATCCATGTGCCACGTCGCCGCGGTCGACGCGAAGTGGACGCTGAACCTGTACATCCGCACTGCTGACCGGTTGCCCGCCCGGTCCACAGACTGCACGTACAGTCGCTGGGAACCCACCGAAGTCGGGGTGAACGCCACCTGCGCCGAACCGGAAGAGGCCCCCAGACTGGAGCCCAGTCCGTCGGCATTGAACGAGTACCTGAACGACGTCACCCCCGTCTCGGCGTCGCTCGCGCTCACCGTGAACGTTCCCGACTGTCCCGCGCCCCCGGAGAGTTGGTCCTCCGGGTAGACCGGGGACGACACCGTGGGCGTCGACGGCTTGCCCGTGTCCACGACGAACCGGCACTTCGCCTGTGGGCCGTACCGGCCCGCGGCGCGGACACCGACGTCCTTGCCCCCGGGTCGCCACTCATACGTCCTGCCGTTGACCAGTGCCTTGTCGGACGGGACCGTCTTGGTGAACGTGGCGGGTGACACCCCCGTCACGTCCGGCATGTCCCAGTGGATGCCCGATCCCCCGACCTCGACCACGTCCAGGTTGCCGATCACGTTCCCGCCGTCGGGGTCCGCCACCTTCCACGACAACGTCGGAGTGGTGTCATTGATCGCCGGCAAGGTGCCCGACGTCGCGCAGGAGGTGGCCGGGGTGGTGCCCAGGTTCGTCGGTGCTCCCGGCAGACGGTTGTACGTGACCGACAGACGTGGGTTCTCGTACCGCTTCCACCCCGAAGCAGAGCCCTCGTTCCCGGCCAACACCCCGAACGTCACCTGGGACGCATCGTGGTCTGCGGTGTACTTCGCTGCCTGGGTCACCGAGAACGCCACGTCACGCTGGTTCCCGCACGCTGCCCGGTGTGCCAGGGTCTGCGCCGCCTGCTTGGACTTGAGCGCTGGCTGGGCGTTCCACGTCGTCGACGAGCTGATCCCCCCGGTGTGCCAGATCTGCACCTCTGTCGCGGTGCACGAGTACGAGTGCTGCCCGTACAGCGTCAGCGTCGCCGACTGGACGTCGTCACCGGTGGCCGCGCCCACCTTGCCCAACCCGTTGAACTGGAAGAACGACCTGTTCACGCTGGTCGGCGAGCACCCCAACTCCGCCGTGCACCCGCCCACCTGGTAGTTCGTCACGTCGTTCCAGTGCGCGGTGGTCGGCCACCCGGACTGCACGTACGCCCGGCCCTGCAGGGAACCCGACACCGAGGGGTCCACGTACAGGGGGAACTGCGCGGACGCCGCCAGGTCCTCGTCCAGGCTCAACGCCAGGTCATCCCCTCCCACCACCTCCACGTCCAGCGGAGCGACGGCATCGCCTTCCAGTGGGCTGCGCGTGCGGTCCCCGACGACACCGGCACCATCGGCGGGCGCGTCGCCGTCCCCACCCGGGAGTGCTCTCCCGTGACCGTCCGCCGTCACACGGAGAGCCCCTGAGCTCCGGCCTGCCACGGCCACGACATCGGCCGACGAGTCCCATGCCACCGCCCGCGGGGACAGGAAGACCTCCGTGCCGTCCTCGTCCACCGCCTGCAGGGAACCGTCCTCGCCGGACTCCCACGTCAATCCCTCGTCCAGGTCCACCGGCAGTACCAGGTCCGACAGCGCGGCCTGGTCCAACGCCTCAGGAGTGGCGATCCGCAGGACCTCACCGAATCCCGAACCGTCCTGCGCGACCGTCACGATCAGGTCCACGCCGGGGAGCACCCCTGGATACACGAGCTGGTCACCGTCGCCCTCGACATCGGGAGCCGGCAGGTCGAAAGGGACGTCGAGGGACAGCTCGTACCCGTCCTTGGAGAGCAATGCCAGGGGCTCCCCCGCAGTCCCGTCACTGAACGACATCGCCACGGCCGGAGCCACCAGGGCGATCCGTCCCTCGTTGGCGGCAGCGAATGAGGCGTCGACGGGCACCCAACCACCCTCCGCCGTCCGCGAACGCACGGCGTCGATGCCTGACGTCCACTCCAGGGTCCCATCCGCGTGCGCGACAGTGCTCGACCACGGGTCGACCAGGTCAGCCACCACCACGTCCTCCCCGCAGGAGGCGGCCAGGGCGCCGGCATCCTCAATGGTCGGGGCGGTGCCCGTGCACGCGGGATCGTCGGTCGGTGCCGAGGTCGCCGCAGGCGCGACTCCGCACACACCTGCGAAACTCGCCAGGAGTCCGACCACTGCCACCAGGCCAACTGCCCGTACTCCACCAGAACCCAGATTCATGGCACCACCCAGCGACAGGGCCCACGACCGCGAAGCCGTCGGCAACCGACATCAAGAACCAGCCACCGACGCCGATCACCATCGCTCCCGGCACCTGCGTCGAACGCCCGCACGATCGCCCGGGGACCGTGTGCCGGGCCACGAGGACACTCACAGTCCCCGTGCGGACTCCCGGCGCGACGGTGGCGCCCTCGGGCAGGTTGTGCGACCGCTCCGCCACGGTATCCCGCGCAATTGGGCCGGCCAATGCTGTCGGACACCTGCATCTGCCAGTGTCCGGAATGCCCTCTCGGGCCCGTTCGGGGACGGGTGGTGGTCAGTCTGCGGAGGTGCTCACCCCGACACGCGGGGCACGAGCTGCGTGGGCAGCAGCACCGGGCGCTCCGTGCCCCTGTTCTCGAGGCGCTCGCGCAGCATCCGGATCGCCTCGCGTCCCATCCGTTCGACCGGGTTGGTGATGGAGGTGAGTGGCGGGTCCGCGAGCGCACCCGCCTCCAGGTCGTCGAAGGAGACGATCCGCACGTCGTCGGGGACCCTCACACCCTCCCGCCGCCACACCTCCATGGCACCCAGGGCCATGAGGTCCGAGCAGGCGAAGACCCCGTCCACCTGGCCACCACGGATCATCGGCAGCAGTTCCGTGCCCGCGCGGGTCCCGGAGTCGCGGGTGAAGGAACCCTGCACCACCAGGGGCGTCGTCCCCGCCTCCCCCATCTGCTGGGTGAACCCCTCGAGCCGGTCCTGGGCGGCCACCATGTCGAGGGTGCCGGTGATGACGGCAGGCGCGCGGGACCCGCCCTCGAGGAGCCGTCGCGCCGCGATGCGGCCCCCCTCCCGGTTGTCGACGTCCACCCACGCCTGGGAGGAGGTCGCCCGGGCGGGACGCCCGATGAACACCACCGGGATGGCGGCGCGCATGAAGGTCTCGATCTGCCCGGGGATCTGGTGGTGGGAGACGACGATCGCCCCGTCCACGTGGCCGTCGTGCAGGAAGGAACGCAGACGCTGGTGGCTGCCGGCCCGGTCCGCGAAGGCCATGACCAGCTGGATGTCGGTGTCCTCCAGGGCCTCCGAGACCGCCTGGACCGTGATCGCGAAGAAGGGGTCGGAGAAGATGCGCTGGTCCGGTTCGGGCACGACGAGGGCGACCGTGTCGGTGCGTCGGGTGACGAGGGAGCGGGCGGCCCGGTTGGGCACGTAGCGCAAGGTCGTCACGGCTTCGCGCACCGCGCGGGCCTTGGGCTCCGACACGCCACTGTCACCACGCACGACGCGCGAGGCCGTGGCCCGCGAGACCCCTGCCGCGCGGGCCACGTCCTCCAGCGTCACCGCCGATCTGGGATCCACCGACATGTCCGCCCCCTCCACGTGTCAGATCCGGCCACGATACCCATCAACCCTGTGGAACCACCCGGTGCGCCGGGCCACGGACCGGACAGCGCCACAGCGCCCGTCCTCCGGTGGTGGGCCCGAGCCCGCTCCGCCCGCCCGTCCACGGAGAGGACAGGGGCGGCGCCGCCCTCGTGCGTGGACGGACGACGCCGCTGACCCCGGGGAAGTCCCCCCATGCCCTCAGCCGACCTCGATGCTGTTGGTGCGGCTCACCTCGCGGAACCAGAGGGCCGATGCCTTCGGCGTGCGCTGCTGCGTCGCGAAGTCCACCCGGACGATCCCGAAGCGCCTGGTGTAGCCCCAGGCCCACTCGAAGTTGTCCATCAGGGACCACACGAGGTAGCCACGGACGTCCGCCCCTTCCTGGATGGCGGCGTGGACCGCAGCCAGGTGGTCGCGCACGTAGGCCAGGCGGTCGGCGGAATCGTCCACGAAGCCCGCGGCGTCCGGGTGGTCCTCGTAGGCCGCCCCGTTCTCCGTGATGACCAGCGGGACGCCCACGGGCCCCGTGTACTCCCGGTGCAGTCGGACGAGCAGCAGACGCAGGTCCTCGGCGTCCACCTCCCAGCCCATTGCCGTGTGTGGAAGGTCGCGGGGCACCATGCGCACCCCCTCGGAGCCCACGTTGGGGGAGCGTCGCAGCAGGCCCGCGCCGTTGCGCCACTCCACGGCCGCTTCCTCCCCCGGCACGGGGGCCGCCACCTGCTGCCCGTTGTAGAAGTTCACGCCGAGCACGTCGATCGGTGAGCTGATGACCTCCAGGTCCCCGGGCTCCACCGAGGCCAGGATGTCGGCCTCGGCGCGCATGTCCTCCACGACGTCCGCTGGGTACTCACCGCGGAAGATCGGGTCGAGGAACAGCCGGTTCGCGAGGCCGTCGATGCGGCGCGCCGCATCGAGGTCGCCCTCGTCGGTGGGATCGCACGCGTGGACGGTGGAGAAGTTCAGCGTGATCCCCACACGGGGCTGCTCGCTGCGTGCCTGTGCCTCCTCGCGGATGGCGCGCACGGCCAGGCCGTGGGCCAGGAGCAGGTGGTGGACGGCGGCGACCGCCTCCTCCGGGCTGGTGTGCCCGGGGGCGTGCTCGCCGCACGCGTAGGACAGCAGGGAGGAACACCACGGTTCGTTCAGCGTCGTCCACGTGTCCACCTTCGCCCCCAGGCGCCGGTAGACCGTCCGGGCGTACTCGGCGAAGGCCTGTGCGGTGGCGCGCTCCGTCCACCCGCCCCTGTCCTGGAGGGGTTGGGGCAGGTCCCAGTGGTACAGCGTCAGCCAGGGTCGGATCCCAGCCGCCAGCAGCTGGTCCACGAGGGACTCGTAGAAGTCCAGGCCCTCGGGGTTGAGGGTGTGCCCGTCGGGCATGACCCGCGCCCAGGACACCGAGAAGCGGTAGGTGCCCAGACCGAGGTCCTGCATGAGGGCCACGTCCTGGGGAACCCGGTGGTAGTGGTCGCAGGCGACCTCGATGTCGGACCCGTCGATGATCGTGCCGGGCTCACGGCAGAAGGTGTCCCAGATGGAGTCACCCTTGCCGCCCTCGTGCCCTGCGCCCTCGATCTGGGCGGCGGCGGTGGCCGCGCCCCACCGGAATCCCTCGGGGAAGGTCAGTGTGGTCATCCCTTGACAGCTCCTTGCATGATGCCCGACACCAGGTGGCGTCCGGCGAGGACGAAGAGGGCCAGCAGCGGCACGGTCGCCACCACCACGCCCGCCATGATCAGCGAGTAGTCCTTGAAGTAGGAGGCCTGCAGCAGCTGCAGGGCCACCGGCAGGGTCGGGTTCTTCGCACCCAGGACGATGAAGGGCCAGAAGAAGTTCGTCCACGACCCCACGAAGGTGAACAGGGCGAGCATCGCGGCCGCAGGCCTCGCCGAGGGCAGGGCCACCGACCAGAACGTGCGGAACATGGAGGCCCCGTCCACACGCGCCGCCTCGATGAGTTCGGTGGGCAGCGCGTCACGGATGTACTGGGTCATCCAGAACACCCCGAAGGCGGAGACCATGCCGGGCACGATGACCGACACCAGCTCACCGGTCCACCCGAGCTTCGCCATGACGATGAACAGGGGCACCACGCCCAGCTGGGCGGGCACCGCCATGGTGGCGATGACGAAGGTCAGCAGGCCGTCGCGGCCCCGGAAGCGCAGCTTGGAGAAGGCGTAGCCGGCCAGGGTGGAGAAGAACACCACCGACAGGGACACCACCGTGGAGACGATGACGGAGTTGACGAACGCCCCGAGGAAGTCGATGTCGGAGTTGAGCACGCGCCGGACGTTCTCCACCAGGTGCCCCTGCAGGAGCAGGGGCGGGATGGGGTTGCGTGCGATGTCGGCCGCGGTGGAGGAGGCCAGCTGGAGGGCGAACCACAGCGGGTAGGCGGAGACCAGCAGCGCCACGGTGAGGATCACGTAGGTGACCCACCCGGGCCGGCGGTTCACCCCGAAGGAGCGGTGCTCCACGCGGGCCGCACGGCGGCGGTCCTCACGCTGGGCCCTGCGCCGGGCGGCACGCGCCGCACCCTTGCCGGCACGCTGCTCGGTCATGGCCACCGAGGGGGAGTTGGTGGTGGTGCTCATCGCTGGTCCTTCCCGTCGTCGACGAGGACGGCACCGGGGGTCACGTCCAGGCCCGTCTGCGGGGCCGGGGTCG
>NZ_CCXH01000078.1 GCF_000820725.1 Actinomyces polynesiensis
GGGTCGGCAGGGGCGTGGATCCCTCACCTGCGGAGGAGCCGCCCCGCCCCCGTCCGCGTCCCCCACGCCCACGACGCCGGTCCCCACCGGAGGTGGCGATGCGCCGGGTGAGGGCGAAGTTGACCATCCCGATGAGGATGATGATGAGGAAGAGGATCCAGGCGATGGCCGCGGCCCGCCCGAAGCTCTTCTGGGGGCCCCAGCCGAGTTGGTAGAGGTACATCGTCAGGGTCAACCACTGCTTGTCCGCACCGCCGTTGCCCATGGTGTCGAACATGCGGGGTTCGTCGAAGATCTGCAGACCACCGATGGTGGAGGTGATGACGACGAAGATGATGGTGGAGCGCAGCTGCGGGATGGTCACGGAGAAGAACTGGCGTGCCCGGCCCGCACCGTCCACGGTGGCGGCCTCGTAGAGCTCCTGGGGGATGGCCTGCATGGCCGCCAGCAGGATCAGGGCGTTGTAGCCGGTCCAGCGGAAGTTCACCATGTTCGCGATCGCGATGTGGGAGGCGAAGGCGTTCGCGTGCCAGCCGATGGGGCTGATGCCGATCATCCCGAGCAGGGTGTTCGCCATGCCGGACTGGTCGGCGAAGACCTTCGTGAAGATCATCGACACCGCCACGGGGGCGACGACGTAGGGCAGCAGGACACCCATGCGCCAGAAGGTCTTGGCCCGCAGGTTGGAGTCCAGGATCCAGGCGATGAAGACCGCCACGATGATCTGGGGCACCGAGGAGAACAGGAAGATCGAGAAGGTGTTGCGCAGGGCGATCCAGAAGGTCGGCTGCTGGACCACGTCGACGTAGTTCTGCATCCCGACGAATCCCTGCTCACCGCCGATGAGGTGCCACTTGTGCAGCGACACCCAGGCCGTGTAGAGGAGGGGGTAGAGCCCGGTGATCGCGAAGACCACGAAGAACGGGGCGATGTAGAGGTAGGGGGACCAGCGGTACTCGGCGCGTCCCAACCTGTCCTTCCAGGTGGGCTGCACGGCAGCGGTCGTGGTGGTCATGGTGTGTGGTCCTTCGGTGTCCGGTCTCCCGGTGTGGCAGTGCTGACGAGGGCGGATCCGGTGGGCCGGGACCTCGCGGTCCCGGCCCACCGTGGTCTCACTCGAGGCCGAGCTGGTCGAACTCGGTGAGGGCCTTGTCCCACGAGGAGGCGGCGTCATCCGTCTTGTCGACGTCGACACGCGTCATCGCGTCCGTCACGATCGTCGTGATCGCGAAGAAGTTCGGGCCCTTGTGCGGCTGGACCGTCACTGCCTTGGCGCGCTCGGAGTAGATCTTCCCGACGGGGGCGTTGTTGAAGAACTCATTCGTGTAGTCGAGGAGCTCCGGATCGTCCAGGGCCTCCACCTGCGAGGGGAAGGTGCCCTTGGTCTTGAAGGCCTTGATCTGCTGCTCGGGAGCGGTCAGCCACGCGGCCAACTCCTTGGCCTCCTCCGGGTGGTCGCCCTGTGCGGGCACCGTCAGGTAGGAGCCACCCCAGTTGCCGCCACCACCGGGGAAGACCGGGGCGACGTCCCAGCCGGTGACGCCGGCGGCGTTGCCCTCGATGACGCCGAGCATCCACGGAGGGCAGAGCATGGTCGCGAAGCCGTCCTTCTGGAAGGCGTTGACCCAGTCCTCGGACCACTGGGAGAGGTGGGCGGAGAGGTTGTCGTCGACGGAAGCCGTCAGGACGTCGTCGTAGACGCCCTTGATCTCGGTGTTGTCCTTGAGCGGGATGACCGTGTTGTCGTCCTGCTCGAAGGGGTTCTTCACCTGGTTGATCATGCCCTGGTAGGTGGCCGTGGCCCCGTCGTACCAGGGGATGTCGGTCTTGGACACGAAGTCCTTGCCGACCTCGAAGTACTTGTCCCATCCACCATCGAGGAGGGAGGCGACCTCGTCGCGGTCTGTGGGCAGCCCGGCCTTCTCGAAGAGGTCGGCGCGGTAGCAGATGGCCTCGGGCCCGATGTCGGTGCCGTACCCGATGAGCTTGCCGTCGACGGTGGCAGCCTCCGTCTTCCAGTCGAGCCAGCGGCCGTTCGTCTCGTCGGAGGTCAGGTCCGTGAACTCGTCCGGGTACTGCGCGAGCTCGGGCAGCCAGTCGACCTCGATGGCCTCGATGTCGGAGAGGCCGGAACCCGCGGCCAGGCGGGTGTTCATGTTGTCGCGGGCCTCGTTGGAGGTGGCGGCCTTCTTCTCGACGACCTTGATGCCCGGGTGGGAGTCCATGTACTCCTGGTAGAGGTCGCCGTAGCCGAACTCGTTGAAGGTCGCGACTGTCAGGGTGATGTCGCCGCTCGCCGAGCCGGACTCGCCGCCGGACGCGCCGGACTCGCCCGAGCCCGACGAGCAGGCACCGAGCACCAGGGCGCTGACGGCTGCGACGCCGACGGTGCCCATGATCGTTCTGGTTTTCACAACTGCTCCTTCGTGTGTGGGATGGCTGGGCGGGTGCTCCGCAGCGATGCGGACCCGCTCGTCCAGAACCCGGGTCTGAGAGCGCTCTCAACCTTCGCTCCACTGCGAGAGAGCGCTCTCAAATGGGTTGTCATGATGGTGTCACAAGTTGTCCGCCGTGTCACATCCGTCACGGACACGATTCGGTAACACCACCCCCGGCGAGGTCCGCTCTGTTCCCACCGCGAAATCCGCTCTGTTCTGACCTCGAGGTCCGCCCCGTACTGGGCCCGAGGTCCGCCCTGTTCCGGGCCCGAGGTCCGCTCCCCTCCCCTGCCCCGTGCCGGGTGACCACACTGTGGCCCCCGCCCGGGGGCACCCCTTCCCATCCGTCTAGCGTGGGAGGGAATCGGCGAGGCGGACCCGGCCCGGTCGGCGACCCTCCGCACGCACCTCCCGGTGCGGCGGTCCCGGCGCACGGCAGCCCACCCCGTCGGCCGCTCCCGTCCGTCCCGACGGCGGCACCCGGGCCGCCGGCACCGTCCAAGGAGGTACCCATGTCCCAGTCCGACCCGGAGATCCCCGGAATCGGCAGCCTCGAGACCCTTCCTGCCCTGGAACACCTCGACCTCGTCGCTCCGCCCGTCGCCGCAGCACTCCAGGCACTGGCCGGTCATGACCCGGCCCTGGTCGACCTCGTGCGCGTGGTGCCCATCGACCCTTCCCTCGCGGACACCGAGGTCATGACCGAGACCTTCGGCATGGACCTCGCGCTCTCCTCCAACTGCATCCTCGTGGCCGGCAAGCGCGCCGGTGAGGAACGTGTCGCGGCCTGCGTGGTGCGCGCGACCACCAACGCCGACGTCAACCACGTCGTGAAGAGGACCCTCGACGTGCGCAAGGCCTCCTTCTGGCCCCAGGAGCACGCGGTGGAGGCCTCGGGCATGGAGTACGGCGGCATCACACCGGTCGGCGTGCCCGCCGAGTGGCGCCTCCTCATCGACGAGCGCGTCGCGGTGGGGTGGTCCTGCATCGGCTCGGGCCTGCGGCGTTCCAAGCTCTTCGTCACCGGCGACCTCCTGGTGGCCCTGCCCGGCGCGGAGGTGGTGGAGGGGCTGGCCGTGCCGGCCTGAGCAGTCGACGGCAGACAATGTGTGGACGACCGCGCAGCCATTCTTCGAATGGATCCTCGTGACCTGCGGAAACGCGGGTGAGCCGACTGCCGGGTGACGATCGGGATCGCGCATTGTCTGTCGTCGGGCCCTCACGGGGCCCGGGATCCCCCGGTCCCTTGTGCGGACCGGTGTCGGGGTCCGCCGCCCCGACCCGTCGACAGTGGAACCCTCTCTGATCCGCCGGCCCGGTCACCGGGATCGCTCAGTGCTCCAGCGGGAGGAACTGCCTGATCCAGGCGACCGACAGGTCGGAGAGCGCTCGGGGGTTCTCCCCCGCGCCGAACCTCGCTCCGCGGACCACCTCGACGCGGGACCCGTCGGGCAGGCGGGCGAAGTTCTCCTGGGTCATCTCCACGAGGCCGACCTGCTGGTCGTCCTCGTCGTGGATGATGAGGACGGGGGTCGCCAGGCCGTCGAGCACCCGGTGGGTGTCGACCATCGAGAGGTCGACGAGCGTCTGCTTGGAGATCGTGAAGTTGCGGCGCGGGCCCGGGGAGTCGTCCGGGATGGTCGTGACGCCGTGCTCCTCGAGCTCGTCGAGCTGGACGGGGGAGAAGATCTCCTCCCAGTCGAAGGAGAGCGGGCCGGTCACCGCGCCGGAGAGGATCATCGTCCGCGCCGCCCGGGGGCGTGCGAGCAGGGCCGTGACCGATCCGAAGGAGTGCCCGTGGACCAGCTGGCGCGGGAACCCCTGGTCGGCGAGCCAGCCCGAGGCGGCACGCAGGTCCTCGACCTGGTGCTCGGAGGTGATGATGTCGTCATCGGAGTCCCCGTGGCCGGAGTAGTCGAACTCGAGCGTGGCGTAACCCGCTGCCCGGTAGACGCGGGCGAGCCGGTCGAAGTGCTCCCCGGAATGGCGGTTGGCGAGGAAGGAGTGGGAGAAGAGGACCGCGGCGTCCAGCGCGTCGACGGGGTTGATGAAGGTCCCCGCGAGCGTCAGCCCGCGGGGGGTCTGGATACGGACCTCACTCACGACACCAACCTAATCGCTGCGTGCCCCCAGCGGCAGGGGGTGTCCCGGAGTGTGCACGAAGGTGAACCCCGCACGGACCTGTGCGCGGGACCCGGCCCACCCCGGGGCCACCCGGCTGCGCCGCCCCCCATCCGCCCCCGAGCGACCCGCCCGCACCTCCCGTCCGCACCGCCCGTCCACGCGCGGGACAGCGCACCCGGCGCGGTCCACAATGGGGTCATGGACACCGACTCACCGGCCACACCCACCACCGGCGACCCCGCCGGCAACGACCCCGCCGCCCCCACCACAGACCCCGCCGAGGAGGAGCTGCACGAGGAGGAGGTCGCCTACTCCGATGACGCGGCACTTCCCCCCGACGAGGGCGAGGTGGACCTGTTCTGGCAGGAGGCCAGCAAGTCCGCCGGCCTCACCCGGCTCGACGTCGTCATCGGGACCAACCCCGAGGCACTCGTCCCCCCGCCCGCCTGGCAGTTCGGGTGGACCGCGAAGCAGGCGACGGAGTTGGTCGAGCTGGTCCTCTCCGGCGCCAAGACCGCCACCGCGGGCCCCCTCTCCGACTACGACGACGGGGTCGAGCAGCTCCCCACGATCGGCGAGCTCGGCATCGCCTGCGACGGGGCGGGCCACCCACGCGCCCTCGTGCGCACCGACGCTGTGGCCGTCGTCCCCTTCGACGAGGTCGACGAACTCCACGCCGCGGCCGAGGGTGAGGGCGACCTCTCCCTGGACTTCTGGCGCCGGGCACATGTGCGCATGCTCCCCGGCCACGAGGGCCGTGACATCGACGAGCCCTGGCCCGAGGACACACCCTGGCCCACCGACGACATGGTCCTCGAGCGGATCTCCTGCGTGCACCCACGTCCCCGCCGTTCCTTCCGCGAGGTCCTCGACGCCTGAGCCCTCGGCGGGAGAACGCCCGGGCCGGGGGCACCGCAGGGGCCGTGGCCCCACGACGCCCGGGCGGCACCACCGCACGGCGCGCACCACCGCCCGCTAGTCTGGGCGCAACGACTTGGGAGGCAGCACACATGGGGACGAAGACCGGCATCATCCTGGGACTCGGCATCGGGTACGTCCTGGGCACCCGCGCGGGCCGCGAGCGCTACGAGTCGATCCGCTCGGCAGCGACACGGATCCGCAGCACCCCCATGGTGGCCCGTCCGCTCGACTCGCTCGGGGAGAAGGTCTCCGACGCCGTGCGCGTCCAGGGCGAGAGGGTCACCGACCGTGTCGCCGACGTCGTCAAGGAACGACTCTTCGGGGGTTCCCCCTCCCGTGGTGAGTACGTCGACGTCGAGGTCGAGGTCGAGGACCCCTGGGCCCACTCGGACACGCACTGACCCCTCGGCAGTCCTCGGGCGGTCACAGATTCGTCACATGCGGGAGCGCCCTCGTACGCCCGGGCCGCACCGTGCCGCGAGGTTGCGGCCCCCCGAAACCGTTCCTTCGGGACGGCTCGTGGACACCCCCGGGGCCCGGTGCCACGGTGGGCACCGTGTCCGAGAACGACGTGCCCTCCTCCGCCCCACCCGGCCCCTCCCCCGACCCGGCGGGGGCCCGCTCCCCTTCTGCCGACCCGACGAGGGCGCAGTCCCACCCCGTGGGCGACCCGACGGGGTCGCCCGGCCAGTCCCCCGCCGACCCGCCGGTCGCACTCCCCGACCCCTCCCCCGCCCAGATCAAGAAGTGGCGACACCACCTGGCCGAGGAACGGATGGAGGCGGAGACCTACCGGCGGCTCGCGGACCGACGCAGCGGCGAGGACCGCGCGGTCCTGCTCGCCCTGGCGGACGCCGAGGGCCGGCACGAGGCCCACTGGCTCAAGCTCCTGGGTCCCCACTCCGAGCCCGCCCCACGCCCCTCGATCTCCGCACGCATCCATGCCCGTCTGGCGAGCGTCTTCGGCACCGTCTTCGTCCTGGCCATGGCGCAGCGCGCCGAGCAGCGCACGACCTACGACCACGACTCCGACGCCACCGCGCAGATGGCCGCCGACGAGCACATCCACGGCGAGGTGATCCGCGGCCTCACCGCACGCTCCCGTCAGGCACTGGCCGGGTCCTTCCGCGCCGCGGTCTTCGGCGCCAACGACGGTCTGGTCTCCAACCTCGCGTTGATCCTCGGTGTCGCGGCCACCGGCATGACCCCCCACCTGGTGCTGGCCACCGGCGTCGCGGGACTCCTGGCGGGCGCGCTGTCGATGGCTGCGGGTGAGTGGGTGAGCATCTCCAGCCAACGCGAACTCCTGGACGCCTCCGTGCCGGACCCCCAGGCACACCGCTCCGTCCCCGCGTTGGACGTGGACGCCAATGAGCTCGCCCTGGTCTTCCGGGCCCGCGGCGAGGACGAGGCCGAGGCCCGGGCCCATGCCATCGCGGTCTTCGACCAGATCAGACAACCCCGTACCGAGCAGTCCGGGTCGATCGCGGTGCGGGCCGCCCTGGGCGACGCGGAGTCCGCCACGCACGGGGCCGGGCAGGAGATCGGCACACCGCTGCGCGCGGGCCTGAGCTCCTTCTGCTTCTTCGCCGTGGGCGCCGCGATCCCCCTGATCCCCTACGTGCTGGGACTCACCGGATACGTCGCCATCGCGGTGGCGGCCGTCATCGTCGGCCTCGCTCTGCTCGCCACCGGAGGGGTCGTGGGAGTCCTGTCGGGACAGTCACCCTGGCCACGTGCCCTGCGCCAACTGGTGATCGGCTACGGCGCGGCCTCGATCACCTATGCCCTGGGGCTGCTCTTCGACGCCACCCTGGGCTGAGCAGGCCCCGCCGCCCGCGCCCGCCACGCAGTGGGCGAAGCCACGCCGGGCACCGGGGAGCCGGGATGCGGCTCCGGCCGCCCCTCGCGGACAATGTCCCCCGTGCTGGAACCCCTCAACACCGCTCTCCCGGACCTCTTCCGCGTCATCGACCTCATCGGCGTGCTCCTCAACGGCGTCCTCGGGGGGAGGCTGGCACGCACCAAGCACTTCGACGCGGTGGGTTTCTCGGTGCTCGCCGTCATCTCGGCGCTGGGCGGGGGGATGGTGCGCGACGTCCTCCTGCAGGTGGGACCCCCGGTGGCACTCACCGATCCCTGGTACCTCACCACCGCCCTGGTGGGTGCGGGGATCGCGATGCTCTGGAAGCTGGACTCCAGACCCTGGCGCATCGTCCTCGTCATCGCCGACGGCACGGTGCTGGGCTGCTGGGCGGCAACCGGGGCCCTCAAGACGCTCTCCGCAGGTTTCGGCATCATGCCGGCGCTGCTGCTGGGCATCATGACGGCGGTCGGGGGCGGCATGATCAGGGACGTGGCCGCCGGGAACGTCCCCCAGGTGTTCGGCGGCAACAACCTCTACGCCACACCCGCCCTGGTCTCCGCGGCCGTCATGGTCACCTTCTCCCAGGCGGGGCTGGACATGGTCGGCATGCTCGTCGCCACGGTCGTGGGATCCGGTTTCACCGTGGTCGCCCACCGTCGCCGCTGGCAGCTCCCGCAGAACCCCGAGTGGACGCTCTCGCTCACCTCCTCCCAGGTGCGCCAGCTCCTCGCCGATCACGGGACGGGGTGGACCGTCCGTCGCCGCGACGTCACCCCGCGTGGCGGGCGGGCGGACAGGCGCGGCGCGAGGGGCGCAGGACACGGGAGGGACGCGGACGAGGGCGGCCCCGGCGGAGTCGGACCGGCCACCAATCCTCCCCAAGACCCCGGGCCCTTCGGGGGTCACGGACGGCCCTGAGGACAGTCGTTCGCGAATTGCAGCAATTCACACACGCCTGCCCGGACCCGACCTCCCGGAGGCTCGGGACCAAGGTCCCAACTGCCTCTCACCTGCGCTCCTGCCACCGAAGGTCCGGACGGTGAGGCACTGCGACCCGGCGTGGCCCCGTCCGACGGGTGCCCGAGGGGCGAGATACCGCTTCCACCCACAGCGTCCACCATGCCTACCCTCGCACCAGTACCGGGAACACCTCCAGGCGGGGAGGGCCCGGGGATGACCGATGACGGCCACGGCGGGGGCCGCGAGCCTCGGTCGTGGTGCGGAGTCGAACGATGTCGGCAGATCACTGCCCATCTCCCCTCCGAACCTCCCTGGAGGTCCCGCCGATGAACACCCCACCCGACTCTCCTTCCCCCCTGCCCCCACCGGAGCGCGGGAGCACCCTCGAGGACTTCGAGAAGCTCCTGGCCACGACCGCACGCCAGACCCCGGGCCCGGGCACCGGAACCTTTGCCCACGACCATCCCGGTGACGCCCTCGCCGCCGTCGTGGACGGGGGCGACCTCACCGGACGCCACGAGGAGACGACACGCACCCGGGGCCCCTCGCCCTCGCTCATGGCGCTCGTGCTGCTGGCCACGATGGGCGTGATCGCATATGCGGCGTTCCTGCTCAACCCCGCCCACCGGGGGGACATGCTCCCCTACCTCCTCATCGTCGTGGCCGAGGCGGTCGTGATCCTCAACGCCCTGCTGGCGATGTGGACCATCCTGTCCTCCGGCTACGACCCGCACGACAGTTCCTTCCACCACGCCTCGAACCACCTCTTCGACCCCGAGGAGATCGTGCGGGAGGGCATCCAGGACCGGCCGGAGCTCTGGCCGATGCACCTGGGTGGGCGCCCCGTCACCGTCGAGGTGTTCATCACGACCTACGGCGAACCGGTGGACGTCCTGAGGCGCACGGTCGTGGCCGCTCTGGCCATGAAGGGCGCCCACCGCACGTGGATCCTGGACGACGGCCGCAGCGACGAGGTGGCGGCACTCGCCCGGGAACTGGGCGCCCGGTACGTGCGCCGCCCCACCTCGAACGGCGCCAAGGCCGGCAATGTCAACTACGCCCTGACCCTGGCCAAGGGGCCCCTGTTCGCCATCCTCGACGCGGACTTCGTCCCGCGACCCGACATGCTCACCGAGATGGTCCCCTTCTTCGCGGACCGCACGGCGGCCTTCGTCCAGGGCCCCCAGGTCTACGGCAACATGGACAACGTCATCTCCCGCGGTGCGGGCTACATGCAGACCGTCTTCTACCGGTTCATCCAGACCGGTCGCAACCAGTTCAACGCCGCGTTCTGCGTCGGGACGAACGTCATCTTCCGCCGGGAGGCCGTCACCGAGATCGGGGGGATGTACACGGGTTCGAAGTCGGAGGACGTGTGGACCTCGATCCTGCTCCACGAGCGCGGGTGGCGGTCGATCTACATCGCGCGGACGGTGGCCGTGGGCGACACCCCGGACACGATCGAGTCCTACCTCAAGCAGCAGACGCGCTGGGCGACGGGCGGGTTCGAACTCCTCTTCACGCACTTCCCGTGGAGCCCCCGGCGCCGACTCACCGTCGACCAGCGCATCCAGTACGGGGTGACCTCCACCTTCTACTTCACCGGGATCATGCCCCTGGTGCTCCTCGTCGTCCCCCCGATGCAGATCTTCCTGGACCTGGCCCCGATCGCGGCCTCCACCTCGGTGACGACCTGGGTCATCTTCTACCTGGGCTTCTACGGGACCCAGGTGCTCGTCGCCTTCTTCTCGATGGGCTCGTTCCGCTGGGAGGTCCTCCTGCTCTCCATCGTGACCTTCCCCGCCTATGTCAAGGCCCTGTGGAGTGCTCTGACAGTGCGGGACCAGGCCTGGCAGGCGACGGGGTCGAGACGACGGGCGACCTCGCCCTTCGCCCACATCCTGCCCCAGATCATCACCGCCGCATTCCTGCTCCTCACCAGCCTGGTGGGGGCCTGGAAGCTCAGCCACACCACGGACGGGGCACTCGCCCTCGTCTGGAACGGGGTCAACACCCTGATCTTCCTCGGCTTCCTGTTCCAGGCGTCCGTCGAGGCACGTCGCATGCGTCGCGCGCGCCGCGAGGCAGCGACCGCACGGCGCTGACCCCGGGAGCCGGCGCGGTCCTGTCCGACACCGAGGGGCAGGTGGTCGGACAGGACCTCCTGCCCGCTCAGGGTCACGGCACCCCCCGACCGCCCGTCCCGGTGGCGGCGACCCCGTGGGTGGACTCCCGGTCCGCCACCCGGGCCGAGTCCCCGACCGACTCCCCGGTTGCCACCCCACCCGTCCCCGCGGTCGACTCACCGTCCGGTCCGCGGGACCCGGACCACCGGGCCGCCCGGAGCACCTTCCCCTCCCCGGTCGCCCGGGTCCTCCCGGACCCGACTCCCGGACCCGGCAGGGGAGCCCCCGCTGCCCTCCCCCCGACCTTCCCCAGTCGGCGCCGACGCGCCCTCGACGATCGGAACACACCATGACCTGGACAATCCGCCTCAGGCTCCTCACCGGACTCGTGCTCACCGTGGCGATGGTCCTCGGGCTCACCCTCATGCTCAACCGCCGGACCAGCCAGGCGACCTCCACCAATGCGGTGATCTCCATGGGCACCTACGACATCGGCAGCGAGTACGGCGGCACGGTCCGTGAGCTCCACGTCAAGGAGGGCCAGGTGGTGGAGGCGGGCGATCCCGTTGCCACGATCCACTCCGGCCTGCTCCAGCACGACCTGACCGCGGGCGAGGTGAGCGCCGCGACCTTCCCCGGCCAGGTGACACCCGATGGGGAACTCACCCTGGTCGCGACCGAGCCCGGGACCGTCACCGAGGTCGGCACACGCGTGGACAGTTTCCTGCGCGCGGGATCCGTGGTGACCACGATCAACGTCGCCGGCTCCCAGTACGTCGAGGCCGAGATGGAACTGGAGGCCCGCGACTACGCCCGTCTCATCGTCGGCGCCCCGGCGACCATCACCCTCCCGGACCGCACCGAGCTCGCCGGCATGGTCGACGCCGTCTCCGTGACCTCCGAGAACGGGTGGGCCACCGCCACCGTGCGCATCGCCAGTGAGGAACTGGCCGCCACGACGAGCTCCACGCTCACTGCTCCGGGCACTCCCGTCACGGCTTCGGTGCACCTGCAGGACAACGGTGCGGTCTCCGAGGCCCTCACGACGCTGGACCTCTTCCTCCAGCGTCTGGGATCATGAGGGGATGGCCATGGACTCCCCCCGTCTCCACGCACGGCTCGCACTGGGGGCCCTCCTGGCCGTCCTGGCCCTCGGCGGTTGCCGGGACGCCGGTGCGGAGTACGCCCAGTCCGAGGAGTCCCAGAGCATGGCGGCACCACCCACCGATCTCGCCGCCCTCCCCGAGGAGTCCCTGGCCACACCTCCGGCACTGAGGCTCGCCGAGGACCTCGTCCCCCCGACGAACCGCTGGTTCTCCGGGTTGGTCTTCCCCGAGGAGGCCCAGCCGGTGTTCCCCAGCCCGCTGTCCTACACCCCCACCACGGACGGGTTCGAGGTCGGGGTCCCGGAGGTCACGGCCTCCGCCTCCACCATCATGGGTCCGGCCGCCGCGGACGTTCGGGTGGAGGCGGGTGCCGGGGACTTCCTGGTCACGCGCTACGACGACGCGAGCCTCACCCTGACCCTGCGCGGGCAGGCCGCTGACGGCTCGACGGGCGGGGACCTCCTCGACGTCACACTCGCCGAGGGCTCCCCCGTGGTCGGACTCAGCGCCCGCGCCCACCTGGACGTCACGCTCCACGCCCAGTCCTGGGAGGAGCTCGGCGGGGACGGGCAGTGGGTGGGCAGCTCCGCCTCCGGGCGCGCCTGGGTGGTCACCGCCCCCGCAGGCGCCAGCGCCTCGGGTGGGACGCTGACGGTGCCACTGGACGCGGACGAGGGCGCCGCCCTCGTCGCCGCACCGGACGGACTGACGCCCACCGCGGGCGACGAGGTCACCGGGGCGGTACCCGTGACCTCCACGCGCGCCACCCACTCGACGCAGGACGGGGAGGCGCGGACCACCCTCGACTACCTCACGGCCGACGGTTCCCCGACCCTGCTCACCACGGCCCCGCACCAGGGGACGTGCGGCACCGAGGTCGGGACCTACCCCTCCGTCAACGGGACTCTCCACGCGTGCTCCGGCAACTCCCTGGAGTGGACGGCACCGGTGGTGGAGGCCCTGGACCGCCTCGACCTCGGCCGGCTCACGGACGAGGAGAGGGATGAGCTCACCGACCAGGTGCGCACCGATGCGGCCACCGAGAGGGAGCTGCCGGCGGACACGTACTTCGGGGGCAAGGCCCTGCAGCGCGAGGCCTCCCTCATGCTCATCGCCGAGGAACTCGGGATGGACGCCGAGGCCGCGCAGCTGCGCACCCGGGTGGGCGACGCACTGCGGACCTGGGCGGAGGCCGAGGGGTGCTCCTCCCGGGACGAGCGCTGTTTCACCTACGACCCCGTCCAGCACCTCGTGGTGGGCAAGGCGATCGCCTTCGGCTCCGAGACCGCCAATGACGCCCACTTCCACCTGGGCTACTTCCTCAGTGCGGCCGCCATGGTGGGCGCGGGGGATCCGGAACTGGCCCAGGAGATCGCACCCGTGATCGACGCCCTGGCCCAGACGGTGGGCGCGGGCAGCACCAGCACCTTCGCGCCACGCCTGCGGACCTTCGACGTCTACTGGTCCCACTCCTGGGCCTCCGGCTGGGCACCCTTCGCCGACGGGAACAACCAGGAGTCCGTCTCCGAGGCCGTCAACGCGTGGAACGGGCTGGCGTTGTGGGCGCGCGTGCGCGGGCAGGCTGACCTGGAGGAACGCGCGACCTGGATGCTGTCGATGGAGGCGCACGCCTCGGACGCCTACTGGACGGACTTCGACCGGGCGGACCCCGTGTACGAGGGCTTCGACCACAAGGTCGTGTCCCTGGAGTGGGGCGGGAAGAGGGACTGGGCGACCTGGTTCTCCCCCGAGCCCTCGGCCATGCTGGGGATCCTCGTCATCCCCGCGCCCCCGGTCGCCGACTACCTGGCCGGGGACCCGGGGCGGATCCGGGAGAACCTGGAGGAGGCCCTGGCGGGGGCCGAGGACCACGACGTGATGTTCGGTGACCAGCTGCTCATGTACCGGTCCCTGGCCGGAGCGGAGGATGCGGCTGAGGCGCTGGACCTGGCACGCGCCCTGCCGGAGGAACGCATCGACGACGGGAACACCCGTTCCTACCTGCTGGCCTTCGTCATGTCGCACCTGCGCTGACCAGCCCCACCCCCCAGACCCCGCCGAAGTCCGCTCAGTTCTGGTGTCGAGGTCCGCTCAGTTCTGGGGTCGAAGTCCGCTCAGTTCTGGGGTCGAAGTCCGCTCAGTTCTGGGGTCGAGGTCCGCTCAGTTCGGGCCCTGAGGTCCGTCCTGATCAGGGCACGAGGTCCGCCCCCGCCCCGGGCCCGCGATCGGCCCTGAACCGGCTCAGGCCTGCACGCGGTCCAGTCGGGCGACGCCGATCGCGCTGTCGGCCATCCCGTAGAAGACGTAGTCCTCGCCCTCGATCCGCTCGATGGCAGTGGGGAAGACGACGTTGGAGACGGTGCCTTCGGTCTCCTCGCCGGTCTCCGGGCTCAGCAGCGGCGCCGACGTGCGGGCGATGATCCGGGAGGGGTCGTCGGCGTCGAGGATCATGGCCCCGGCCTCGTAGCGCACCGACTGCTGGGGGGTGAAGGCGGAACCCTCGATCGCACCGGTGACGCCGTGGTGGATGAGGAGCCATCCCTCCTCCACCCGGATCGGTGCCGGCCCGGCGCCGATCTTCGACTCCTCCCAGGGGAAGGCGGGGGTGGTCACCTGGCGGTGTCCGAACACGCGGGTGAGGGCGCGCAGGTCTCGCTGCACGTCCTCCACCGCGACGTAGGAGATCCAGATCGTGGGACGCGCGTCCTCCACGCCTGCGGGCAGCGGGGGCGCGTCGTCGGGACGCACGAAGGTGAGGTCCCACATCGGGCGGTGGAGCACCGCCAGGGACGGGCGTCCGTCGGGTCCCCGCACCGGCTCGGGCAGGAAGACGACGTCCTTGTTGGGGAAGAGGTTGAGGTCAGTGTCGAGGTCGTCCTCGTACCCGAACAGGAGCGGACCCAGGCGCGTCCACGACAGGCCGTCCGCGGAGACCGCGAGGGCGGGGTGGGGACCCAGCGGGCCGAAGGCCACGTAGGTCATGACGTTGAGGCCGATCGCGGGGATCCACGTGTTGCGCGGGTCCTCCACGCCACCGTGGTGGGTGCCGTGCTCCCACCCACGGTCGGGGGACAGCACGATCCCCTCACGGACGACGTCCACCGGGACCCCACCCTCGACGAGCACACGCGCACGTCCGATGCGCGACACGTTGCCCGCGGCGACGAGGCGGGGCAGCAGGTGCAGCTGGCCGTCCGGGGTCCACACGGTGGCGGGGTTGAGGACGCCGTCCACCTCGAGCGGGTCGCCCGAGGGCCGCATGAGCGTGCCGACCCGGGTGAGGGCGAAGGGCACTGCGGGCACGGTGGTGGTGGTGTTGGGGATGGGGGACGACATACGTCGTTGCTCCTGTCGGTGATGCGGGACGGGCGGGAAGGGGAGGGCGGGGATCCAGGTCCTCAGCCCTTGACGGCGCCGAGGACGCCGTTGACGAGGTAGCGCTGGATGAACACGTACCCCAGGACCAGGGGCGCGGCGACGATGAGGGTCGCGGCGGCCAGGAGCGGCCAGTTGTTGGAGTAGGTGCCCTTGAAGGCGAACAGGCCTGCCGAGATCGGGAACTTCGCCTGGTCGGAGAAGAGGACGGTGGCGAGGATGATCTCGTTCCAGATCCACACGGCCTGGAGGATGAACACGGTCGCGAGCGCCGGCTTCGCCAGGGGGAACACGAAGCGGAACAGGTAGGTCCAGTACCCCACGCCGTCGAGGGCGGCGGCCTCGTCGAGTTCCTTGGGGATCGAGGAGACGAACCCGCTGAAGAGCAGTGGGCCGATGCCCACGCCGACGCCGACCATGAGGATGTAGCCGATCTGCGTGTTGTACAGGTGCAGGCGCAGCAGCAGCTGGAACTGCGTCATGAGGGCGTTGGGGAGGAAGAGGACCAGCACGAAGAGGAGGTTCCAGAACTTCGCCCCGCGGATGTAACCGCGGGCCACGGGGAAGCCCATGACGAGGGCGATCAGGGTGCCGATGCCGGCTCCGGCGACGGTGTAGAGGACCGTGTTGAAGAAGTAGGAGCCGAAGTTGCCCTTCGACCAGGCCTCCGCGAAGTTGCCCCACTCGAAGGAGGAGGCCATGCCGACGGGATTGGAGACGAACTCCGCGGTGCTCTTGAGTGCCGTGTTGAGCAGGTAGAGCAGCGGGTAGACGAACATCACCATCAGCAGGGCGACGAACAGGTAGGACACCCAGGGCACGTTGCGGAAGTGCCGACGCGGGGCCACCTCGCGGTGGTCGGCCCCCTGCGGCGCTCCGGTGCCGGGACGCTGCTGCGTCGCGGGGGAGGACGTGGTGTCGAGTGCGGTGGTCACTTCTGTTCCCTTCTGCGCAGGTACCACAGGGTGACGAGGGTGATGACCCCGACCAGGACGAACTGGACCATGGAGATGGCCGCCGCATAGCCCTGGGACTGCGAGAGCGTGGTGCCCGAGCGACCTCCGAAGGCCTGCATGTAGACCTGCAGGGAGAGCACCTGGGTGCCCTTCTTGTCGGGACCGGTGAGGACGTAGGTCAGCTGATAGCTCTGCATCGCGTTGACGATGCCGAGGAGGACGTTGGCGGTGACGGAGGGGGCGAGCATCGGCATGGTGATCCACCGCAGGGTCTGCCAGCCGGAGGCGCCGTCGATGCCGGCGACCTCGTAGAGCTCCTGCGGGATGGCCTGGAGCCCGGAGAGGAAGATGATGACGGAGACGCCGCAGACCATCCACACCTGGACGAATATCACCAGGTAGAGGGCGATGTTCTGGTCACCGAAGAACGCCGAGTTCTTCCCGAAGAGGCTGAGGAAGCGCTGGGCAGGGCCACCTGAGGTGTTGAACATCAGGGACCAGATCAGGGCGGTGACCGTCACGCCGAGCACGGTGGGCATGAAGACCACCGCACGGTAGAGGTTGCGTCCCCTCAGGCGCGGGTTGTTCAGGAGGATCGCGATGCCCAGGGCCAGGGTGATCTGGACGATGGTCGACACCGAGGCGAACACCAGCGTGTTCTTCAGGGCGTTGAGGTTGTCGGCACGGTGGCCGGCCCCGAAGTAGTCAATGTAGTTCTGCAGCCCCACCCACTTCGTCGGCAGGTAGATCGCCTGGCGCAGGTCGGTGAAGGACACGAAGAACACTGCGATCGCGGGCACGAAGGCGAAGACGGTGAGGACCGTCAGACCTGTGCCGAAAGTGGCGCGCATGGGGGCGCGCGACGGGAATGGATAGGACTTGGTGTTCACGACTGTTCCTGTCGGAGGCGGTGTGGCCGGACGCCTGCGCGTCCGGCCACACCGGTCGGATCGGTCAGCCGGGGCTCAGAAGCCCGCGGCCCACGCGGTCTGGGCTGCCGTGGCGGCCTCGGCGGCCGTGTCGGTGCCCAGCGGGGAGAGTGCCGGGTAGTTGAACGGGTACACCGCGTCGTCACCGGCCTTGTTGTTGGCGATCCAGACCTGGTCCCAAGCGGGCTGGTAGGTCTTGGTGTAGTCCGCGATCGAGTTCAGGAAGTCCGAGGAGTCGATCCCGGGCTGGGCCGGGGAGAAGCCGGCCTTGTTCACGAAGGTCGCGTAGTTGGTCGGGTCGGAGAAGAAGTCGAGCCACGCGAGGGCGGCCTCCTGGTTCTTCGAGTTCGAGGCGACCGCGAGCTGGAGCTCGATCTTGCCGTTGAGCAGGGCGTTGTCGGCCGCGTTGTCGGAGCCGGGGAAGGGGATGTAACCGTACTCGAAGGCACCGTTGACGGCGGAATCGATGGTGGGCTGGTTCCAGGTCCCGTCGGGGAGCATCGCGAAGTCACCGCGCGCGAAGGCCGCGGGCATGTCGTCGTAGCCGGCGCCGGAGAAGTTGTCCTGGGCGTTCTCGAAGACGGTCTGGGTCTTCTCGAGGATGGACTGGGTGTCCGTGTCGGTGAGGGAGACCTTCTGGGTCCACAGGCCCTCGGCCAGGGACTGCTTGGCCTCCAGGGTCGGGTAGGCGGAGGCGACGTTGCCCAGCATGACGAGACCGGCCGGCCAGGTGTCCTTGCCGCCGATGCCGAAGGGGGTGATGTCCTTGGCCTTCAGGGTCTTGATCACGTCCTGGAGCTCGGACCAGGTGGTGGGGGCCTCCAGGCCGTTCTCCTCGAAGATCGTCTTGTTGTAGTAGACGCCGGTGGAGTAGCTCAGGCCGGTGGGGACGGCGTACTGCTTGCCGTCGATGGCCTGCGCGTCGAGCACGGAGGACGTGTAGTTCTTCATGAAGGGCTGGTCGGTGAGGTCGACCAGGCCGCCCGCCTGCGCCATCAGCACGTCGTCGGAGGTCGAGTCGGAGGCGTACGAGGGCGCCTCGACGAAGTTCTTGACGACGAAGATGTCGACCGAGCCCGCGGAGAGCTGCGCGGACTTCGTGGCCGGGTAGGAGTCGTTGGGGACCGAGGTGACCTTCGCGTCCACGTTGGGGTACTTCTCCTTGAAGGCGGTCGTGATCGCGTTGAAGGCCTCGTCCGACGCCGAGGCGCTCGAGACGAGGATGTTCAGCGAACCCGACAGGTCCGAGGGGGCAGTGCTGGCGCCGGACTCGCCCGACGCGGAACCGGTGGACCCGCCTCCGCAGGCGGCCAGGGTGCCCACCATCGCGAGGGACGCGGCCCCGGCGACCAGGGTGCGCGAGACGCGCCCCGCGCGGGAGTTGCTGTGTTGCATTCTTGACTCCTTCGTCTAAGCCGAAGCGTTTCGGTGCCCACGAATGTAGCACCGCTCGGCCCGTGGGTGCCACCCACCGAAGTTACGAATGGATCACATCCTGCCAGCGGCGCGCGCCGGGGCGGTGGACTCACCCAGGACGATCTCGGCGGGAGGGATCTCGCGGTCCTCGGGGGCACCGCCGTCGATGGTCTCCAGCAGCACCCGTGCCGCCTCGGCGGCCAGACGGCGCGGGTTCGTGCGTGCCGTGGTCAGCGTGGGGCGGATGTACGTCCCCAGGGCGATGCCGTCGTAGCCCGTCACCGAGACGTCACCGGGCACGTCCAGCCCGAGGTCCTGGCACTCCCTGATGAACCCGACCGCCATGAGGTCGTTCGCGCACACGACCCCGGTGGGACGGTCGGGACGGGTCATGAGCTCGCGCGCGGCCTCCTGGCCGCCCCGGTAGCTGAAGTCACCCTCGATCACCCGACTGGTGTCCAGGTCGGCTGCGGCCATGGTCTCCTGCCAGGCCCGGCGCCGGGAGCGGGAGTGGACGAACTCAGGTGGCCCCGCCACGTGGGCGATGGACCGGTGCCCCTGGCCGATGAGCAACCCGGTGAGGTCCCGCATCGGGGCCACGGCGTCCTGACGCACACTCGGCAGGGGCAGGACGGTGTCGGGGTTGACCGCCACGGCGGGCATGTCGAGTTCCCGGGAGAGGGGCACCCGGGGGTCGTCGATGCGCAGCTCGTTGACGAAGACCCCGTCGACCCTGCGGTTCAGCGCGAGCATCCGGTAGCGCTCGATGGTCTCCTTCTCGCCGGTGCTCACCTGGAGCACGAGGGCGTACCCGCGCGGCGCGAGGACCTCCTCGATGCCGCCGATGAAGGCCCCGAAGAACGGGTCCGCCTCGAGGACGTCGATCTCGCGCTGCACGACGAGTCCCACGGTGAACGCGCGGTCCGAGGAGAGGCTTCGTCCCCTGAGGGAGGGCACGAAACCGAGGTCGTCGGCGACCTCGAGGATCCGCTTGCGCGTGGCGTCGGAGACGCCGGGTCGTCCGTTGAGGGCCGCCGATGCCGAGCTGATGGCCACTCCGGCCACCCGGGCGACATCGACGATGGTCGTCCGCTTCCGCGATGAGGCTGACATGCGCACATCCTAGGTCCTGGCCCATCGGGGCCGGTCACCGGTGCAGCACCGCTGACCGGCCCCGAGGGCTCAGGCCACGGCCACCCGGGCAGGTGTCGCGACGACCGGGAGCACCCGGGCGCCCCGGCCGTCCGCCGCGGAGGCGACCGTCACGACGGCCACACGACCCGCGCCCTCGACCCTGACGGAGTCCTCGGCCCGGGCCAGGACGGCCCCACCCGGCACCAGCGCGCTGCGCCCGGCGGCGTCCGCGACCACCACGGCACCCTCGAGGGCGAGCAGCATGGTCACACGTCCGTCGCCACCCACCTCGACGACCCCGGGCTCGCGCACCTCGACGACCTCGAGACGGAAGTCGGGCACGGACGTCGTGAGCTCCTGGAGGCACACGCCCGGGGCGGGCCAGGAGGCCTCGAGCGGACGCACCGGGGCGGATCCGGGGTGGAAGTCCGCATTCGCCGTGAACTCCGCGACGTCGACACGCTTGGAGGTCAGCCCGGCGCGCAGGACGTTGTCGGAGCTCGACATGACCTCCAGGCCGAAGCCGTCGAGGTAGGCGTGGACGGTGCCCGCCCCCGTGGACAGTGCGTGCCCCGGGGCGACGGTCACGTGGTTGAGGAAGACGGAGACGAGGGCGCCCCGGTCCCCGGGGAACTGCCCGAGCAGGTCACGTGCGAGGTCCAGTGCCGGGGTGCCGGGAGCGGATCCGAGGGCCTCCAGTGCCGCTGCGACCTCCGACGGGGGCAGTTCCTCGAGCAGGGTGAAGGCCTCCTCGATGGCGCGCTCCTCGGGAGCCGCGCCCAGGACGCTGCACACGCCCTCCAGACCGGGGACGAGGGCGAGGTCGGCGCGGATGTCCTCCGCGTGGCGGAACCCGGCCAGCGCCCGCAGGGGTGAGAGCGCCACGATCGCCTCGGGCTTGTGGTTGGCGTCGGAGTAGTTGCGGTGTGCTGCGTCCACGCCCGCCTCCTGCTCCCTGCGGTAGCCCGCCCGCGCCTGCTCCAGGCTCGGGTGGACCTGGATCGACAGTGCGCGGCAGGTGGCCAGCAGCTTGACCAGGAAGGGCAGGCCGGCGCCGAACCGTCCGATGGTGGACTCCCCCAGCCAGCCGGTCGGGTCGGAGGCGATCACAGCGTCGAGGGGGCGACCGGGGTCCGCGGGCGAGGCGCTGTCCGCCAGGGCAGGGTGGGAGGGGTGGGCCCCGTGCCAGACCTCCGCCCAGGGCCTGCCGTCGGGGGGTACGCCGAGGAAGTCCGGGATCGTGGTCGGGGAGCCCCAGTCGTAGTTCTGGAGCGCTCCGGTGAGGGTGAGCATGCGTGTTCCTCGTTCGGTGACGTGGCGCGGGTCGTCGGGGTGGACCCGGGCCGGATCGACTGTGGTCAGGTCCCCATTGGCACACCGGGCACGGGTGCATCCGTGTCCGTCGAGGGGACGACGACGCCCCCGGGTGCACTGGCGGGCCATCGGGACCCGCCGGTCGGAACCACTTTACCGAAACGCTTCAGTTGACTCTAGCAAAGGCCTCCCGGCCTGTACAGCACCCCCTGAGCGCGAAGTCCGCTCTGTTCTCCCCGCGAGGTCCGCTCAGTTCTGCCCCCGAGGTCCGTCCCCGTCCAGTCGGCGAGTGCTGCCCGTCCGCTCCCCGGGCACCGGTCCCGTCCGCTCCCCGGGTACCGGTCACGCCCGCCCGCTCCCCACGGGCAGTGTGCCCGCCACCGCCCATCCGCCTCGCCCGCGTGCCTCTCCCTCTCACCGCGCCCACCTGTCGCACTGCGTGGGAGGATCGGGACACCCGAGATCCGGAGGTGCCCGATGTGCGGCCGTTTCGCCCTCTTCGCCGATGATGACGAGCTGGTCTCCCTCTTCGACGTGGACCTGCTCCTGGATGAGCACCGACCCTCCTTCAACGTCGCCCCCTCCCAGGTGGTCCGCGTGGTGATGGACCGACTCGTCGACGAGGACGGCCACGTCATCCGGGTGCAGGGAGGCGACCGATCCGGCG
This sequence comes from Actinomyces polynesiensis, assembly GCF_000820725.1. Taxonomy (GTDB): domain Bacteria; phylum Actinomycetota; class Actinomycetes; order Actinomycetales; family Actinomycetaceae; genus Pauljensenia; species Pauljensenia polynesiensis. Next base: position 21,334 of record NZ_CCXH01000078.1, read on the forward strand.
CGGCATCCACGACACAGCAGCGGGGCACCGACCGTCCCCCCGCACCGGGGGCAGCAGCGGGCGCTCCCGACGCCGAACCGACCACGACCACGCCCCCGACCACCACCCCGACCGACCCCACTCCGGCGGGCCACGCACGCGTCGAGCGCCAGCTCCGCCTCCTGAAGTGGGGTCTGGTGCCGTCCTGGGCGAGGACGCCCGAGCGCCCCATCATCAATGCGCGCGCGGAGACCCTCACGACCAAGCCGAGCTTCCGCGCGGCCGCGGCCCGGCGCCGCTGCCTCGTCCCCGCCAACGGCTACTTCGAGTGGCAGGCCCCGCCGACCGGCCACGGCCCGAAGCAGCCCTGGTTCCTCTCCGCGGGCGAGGGCGACCCCGTCATCGCCCTGGCCGGGATCTCCGAGGCCTGGCGCGTGCCCGGCACCCCCGCCAACGAGGGCGACGCCTGGCTCCTGACCTGCGCGATCATCACCCGTTCCGCCCCTGACGCACTGGGCGAGATCCACGACCGCACCCCCGTGGTCGTCCCCCCGGACCTGTGGGACGCGTGGTTGGACCCGCGCACCACCGACCCCGGGAGCGTCGAGGGTCTCCTGCGGGCAGTGCCCGACCCCGCCCTCGTCCCCCGCGAGGTCTCACGCGCGGTGGGCAATGTGCGCAACGACTCCCCCGAGCTCATCGAGCCTGTCGACCCGGACCGCACTCCGGCCTGATCCACGGGCGGGACCCGACGGTCCTCCTCTCAGATCCCCTCCAGCAGCTCGGCCAGGCGCGGGTCCGAGCGCCAGGTGCGCGTCCCGAAGGTGCAGGTCGACAGGGTCGCCACGGAGGCGGCGAAGGTGATCTGCGGGGTCGGGTCCTGCGGCACCGCGAGTTCCGCGGCATGGAGCCGGGCGAGGGCCCAGGCCAGCGCGCCGTGGAACACGTCGCCCGCACCGAGGGTGGATGCCTCCGCGACCCCGACCACCGGGACCTCCCCCTCCGCCCCGTCCCACCACCAGCGCACAGGGTTCGCACCGTCCGTGCGCACCACCCGCGTGATGCCGAAACCGCGCAGGAAGGCGGCGGTGGCGTCCCCGTCGGCCTCGCTGAGCACGGGCGGGCGGAAGTCCGCCGACACCACGGCCACGTCCACCAGTCCGAGCAGCGGCGTGAACCAGGGCTTCCAGGAGCCGCCGTCCAGGACGCGCAGGTGCGAGGGATGCTCCTCGAGTTCCGCGAAGGGATCCTCGGATGCGCCGTCATCCCGTGTCCCCACACGCAGCGCCAGCGCGGCCAGTTCCGGGTTGTGCCCGTCGACGAGGACGACGTCGGGGTCGCCCATGTGGAGGAGGTCCTCAGCGAGCCGGGTCCGCGCGCCGACGACATCCAGGGGGAGGCGCGCATTGGTGGAGACGACCATCCTCCCCTCCGGGTGCTCGACGATGCTGGAGAGGGCGGGTTCCAGGCCACGTGCCCGCGAGTCCGCGTCCGCGGGGAGCGGGGGCGGTCCGTCGGGGAGTTCGGTCGCATCGAGGACGTCCACCCCGGCCTTCGCCAGGTCCGCGCGCACCACATCACTCAGGGGACCCCGTCCGACTGCGGTGAGGAGGGTTGCGACGTCGCCCTCGTCGCCCTCACTGCCGGTCCCGCGCACCCGCGCCACGCGGCACAGTGCCGAGAAGGTCACCGCCGCGTTCGTCGCCGGCCCGCCGGCCGCCAGGAGGTGCGCCGTGGACGTGGTCTTGGTGAGCGGATCAGGTGCCGAGTCGAGGCCGTGTGCCACGTCCAGGGTGGTGAGTCCCGCGAAGAGTCCGTGCATGCGCCCATTGTCCTGCCCGGCACGTCGGTCTGCTCCGGACCCGCTGCTCGACACCTCCCGGGACGGACGGTCCGTCAGCTCCGGGAACGCCGGAAGGAGCTGCCGGACCGGGCGCGGGGGCCACCGACCGGCCGGACCGCCTCGCCGGCCTGGATGACTTCGCCGCTCCCCGGAGGGCCGATCGTCCGCCCTGATCACAGGGCCCGGGTGGCACCATGGGTCACGTACCGCAACCGCCGACGACCCCCGACGCCGGTCCGTGTGACCTGCGGAGGGCCGAGAAGGAGCACCATGGACGAGGGGCAGGGAACGCGTGACGGGCAGCAGGGGAACCGCAGCACGCCGCCCCCGCCCCCCGCTCCTGCTGATGGGACCGCGGCAGGGACCACCGCCGGTCCCGGGTCCTCGGATCCCGCGGACAGGCCGGTCGGCATCGCCGCACCCGCAGCAGCCGGAGCGGGAGGTCGTTCCTCCCAACCGGCCTGGGTACTCCCCACCATCGTGGCGCTGACCTCGGTGATCGTCATCTGCCTGCTCGTGCTGGGATGGTGGTTCCTGTCCGGGAGGGCCCAGACGGCCTCCGTCGACGTCGGCCAGCAGGGCACCCAGCCGAACGGCGGGTCCGCGCAGTCCGGCCAGGAGTCCGGGACGCAGTCACCGCCGACCCGGAGCGCCACCTCCGCACCCTCTGCTCCCGCACCCACCCTCGCAGACCTCGCCAACGCCACGATCCGCGTCCCTCCCCAGTGCGCCGCCTTCGCCCACCACAGCCCGGGCGGGAGTGCGGACACCGTGACCTTCAGCGGCGGGGTGGCGACATCGACGGAGGACGCAGCGACCATCACCCTCGAGGACCGGGTCACCACCACGGTCTCGGGCACCCCGGTGGCCGTCGTCTCCATGCGGTGCTTCGGGGGAGGCAACTACTCCTCGGACTCCATCGGTGTCTATGACGGCTCGCTCGACCTGGTGGCCGGCGCAGAACCCGCAGCGGATGGGGAGGTCGGTGGGTACGTCCCCGATCTGCAGGTCCAGGACCTGGAGGCGCAGGAGCAGGACTCCACCGTCTCCTTCACCGTTCCCGCCATCGGTGTCTTCGGGGACGGGTCCTGCCACGCGTGCACGAAGAGTGCCAGCGCCGCCCTCACGTACCGACTCTCCACCGGCGCACTGACCCTGTCGGACATCGTCTACCGCACCCCGTCGGGATCCGTCCGTCCTCCGGACGTCGCAACGCTCCAGACCTTCGTCGAGGCCGTGTCCACGGGGGACGACCGGAAGGCGGCGACCTGGGCCGCCGCCGACCAGATGAAGGGACTTGACGACCACCTCGGCGGTCCCGGGAACACACAGACCCAACGGGACGCGCAGTTCCCGACCGACTCCCGGGTCGTCGGGTGCGCATTGGTGGGTCCCCTGGACGACTCGATCTCCAACACCGAGACGGTGGCAGGCAAGCCTGTGCCCGTCTTCGAGGTCGATGGGATGAGGGCCGGGGACTTCGTCTGCCCGGTCGTCTCGGAACACTCCGTCCAGGAGGTCATGGCCCCCACGCGGGACGAGTACTCCGTGTACCTCGTGGTGCACAGCGACGACCAGGGGAACCCCTTCGTGTACTTCTTCGGTCGCGACTTCGGCTGAGCGGGTCTGCGGCCCCGGCCGGGGCACACGGCCGGGGTCTCGGCCCGGGCCTCGATGCGGGTCGGCCGGCCCGTTGCGCGCGCCCGGGCCCTGTCCACGAGGAGGACCGGCGTGCGCAGTCCGGCCCGGCGTCGGCAGGAGGGGTTCGTGCCGTCCTCGGTCCACAGCCTCCGCAGGCACCTCCGGTCATCCACCGTGGCCGCTCCCACTCCGCCTGACGCCTGCGCCCCTCGCTAAGCTGGTCCGGTGCCCGAACAGCCCCGTGACCCGCGCCCGGAACCCCGTCGTTCCGGTGGTGGGGGCCGCCCTCGGGGCAAGCAGACCCGCGGTGGTGCACGTGGGAGGCGAGGCGCGAAGCCGCCCTCGTCGACACCGGAGCGCCGGGAGGGACGCCCCGACCGCACCCCCGGCGCGACCCCGGGCGTGGAGGGGACGTCGACGCGCCCCCCACGTCCACGACGCCACCGCAACCCCCGCCACCAGCGCGCCCACGTCTTCCGGCCCTTCACGCCCGAGCAGCTCGCCGCGCGCGCCGCCGCGATCCCCGTGATCACCTACCCCGACCTGCCCGTCTCCGACCGCCGCCACGACATCGCCGAGGCCATCCGGGACAACCAGGTCGTCATCGTCTCGTGAGACCGGCTCGGGGAAGACCACCCAGCTGCCGAAGATCTGCCTGCAGCTCGGCCGCGGGGTGGCCGGGATGATCGGGCACACCCAACCCCGACGCATCGCCGCGCGCGCGGTGGCGGACCGCATCGCCGAGGAACTCGGACAGAAGGTGGGCCGGGCGCCGGGCGAGGTCATCGGCTACCAGGTGCGTTTCACCGACGAGGTCGGGCCCACCACCCTCGTCAAGCTCATGACCGACGGCATCCTGTTGGCCGAGATCCAGTCCGACCCGCTCCTGCGCCGCTACGACACCCTCATCATCGACGAGGCCCACGAGCGCTCCCTCAACATCGACTTCATCCTCGGCTACATCGCGCGCCTGCTGCCGCTGCGCCCCGACCTCAAGGTCGTCATCACCTCCGCGACCATCGACTCCACGCGCTTCGCGGCACACTTCGGGAGGTGGGAGGGGCGTCGCGGACGGTCGCGGCTGGTCGCCCCGGCTCCCGTCATCGAGGTGTCGGGCCGCACCTACCCGGTGGAGATCCGCTACCGGCCGCTGTCGGCCGACCTGCCGCGCAACTGGTCCTCCTCCACCCCCCCTTCGGCGAAGTCCGCTCAGTTCCCACCTCGAAGTCCGTCCTCCCCTGCGGCGAGACCCGCCTCCACGGGCCGCGGCACGGACGGGGTGCCGACCGGGAGCAGGCCTGACACCGCTGACGCCGAGTGGTCGGGAACCAACGGGGACATCGCCTCCGACGAGACCGGGACCCCGCACCCCGGCGTCCAACAGCTGGTCCTGGAGGACCCCGACGACGACCTGCCCACCCTCGGCTACGGCCTGGGGGAGGACATCGACCAGGAGCAGGCCATCTGTGACGCCGTTGACGAGCTCTGCGCCGAGGGACCCGGCGACATCCTCGTGTTCCTGCCCGGTGAGCGCGACATCCGCGACACCCAGCAGGCCCTGGCCGACCACCTGGGCCCCCGCGCCCTGATCGACCCGAAGGCGCCCCACCGACCCGACGCCATCGAGATAGTGCCGCTGTTCGCGCGCCTGACCGCCGCCGAGCAGCACCGTGTCTTCGAGCCCCACTCCCTGCGCCGCGTCGTGCTCGCCACCAATGTCGCCGAGACCTCGCTCACCGTGCCCGGCGTCCGCTACGTCATCGACCCGGGCCTGGCCCGCATCTCCCGGTACTCGAACCGCACCAAGGTCCAGCGTCTCCCCATCGAGCCGATCTCCCAGGCCAGCGCCAACCAGAGGGCCGGGCGATCCGGGCGCGTCGCCGACGGCGTCGCGATCCGCCTCTACTCCCAGCGCGACTACGAGTCCCGCCCCGAGTTCACCGAGCCGGAGATCCTGCGCACCTCCCTGGCCTCCGTCATCCTGCAGATGGCGGCCCTGGGTCTGGGCGCCGTGTCCGACTTCCCCTTCCTGGACCCCCCGGAGCCGCGCGCCGTGCGCGACGGCATCCAGCTCCTGGTCGAGATCGGGGCACTGGAGCCCGATGACGCTGCGGCCCCGCCCTCGTCCGTGGGCACCGGCACCGCCACCGCCGGCCACGACCGCCGCGGGGGGAGGGACACCGGTGCACGAGGGCGGACCTCGAGCCCCGAACAGAGCGGACTTCGCCGGAGTGGGGGGCACCGGCTCACCGCCGTCGGGCGGGACCTCGCGACCCTGCCCATCGACCCGCGCCTGGGGCGCATGCTCATCGAGGGCGACGCGAACGGCTGCGCCTCGGAGGTCCTGGTCATCGTGGCCGCCCTGTCCATCCAGGACGTCCGCGAGCGCCCCCTGGACCACCAGCAGGCCGCCGACGCCTCCCACGCCCGCTTCACGGACCCGACCTCCGACTTCATCACCTACCTCAACCTGTGGCGCTACCTCAACGTCCAGTCCCGCGACCTGTCGGGCTCGGCGTTCCGGCGCATGTGCCGCGGGGAGTTCCTCCACTACCTGCGTTTCCGCGAGTGGCGGGACGTCGTCAACCAGCTGCGCCAGATGGCACGACCCCTCGACCTCGACATCCACCCCATCGGGGAGCCCACCCCCGCCCAGGTCGCCCACGCCGCGGCCTCCGGTGGCATCGCCGACGCGGCGGCACGGGCCGTGGTCGCCTACACGGCCTCCTCCGGCACGGTCGACGCGGACGAGGTGCACCGCGCGCTGCTCGTGGGACTGCTCTCGAACCTCGGCAACTGGGACGAGGCCAAACGGGACTACGCCGGCGCCCGAGGCACGCACTTCACGATCTGGCCGGGCTCCGGCCTGGCGCGCTCCCACCCCGCCTGGGTGATGACGGCGGAACTGGTGGAGACCTCCAGGCTCTTCGCGCGCACCGTCGCCCGGATCCGCCCGGAGTGGATCGAACCCCTGGCCGGGCCCCTGCTGCGCCGGGTCTACTCCGAGCCGTACTGGTCGACCTCCCGCGGCGCGGCCATGGTCAAGGAGAAGGTCCTCCTCTACGGGATGACCCTGGTCGCCGACCGCCCGGTGCTCCTCGGGCGCCTCGACGTCACCTTCGGCGGGGGTCAGCGTCGCTCCTCCGTGGCGCGACCCGGGACCCTCGCCGGCGTGGCCCAGGGACTGCGCGCCCGGGGACGCGGGGAACGCGAGGTCGGGGAGTCCACCGCCCTCGCGGACGCACTCAGCGAGGCGCTGGTGGCCTTCGGCGTGGAGGGCACGGTCGGCAGCGGCAGCGGCGCGCACGAGGGCGGCCCCGCGGCAGCTTCCGGCACCACCTCGGGTTCGCCTGAGGGGGGCTCCGGCACCACCTCGGGTTCGCCTGAGGGGGGCTCCGGCACCACCTCGGGTTCGCCTGAGGGGGGCTCCGGCACCACCTCGGGTCCCGCCGCCGCTTCCGGTGCCACGTCTGACGCCGAGCCCCCCGCAGGTGCGACCGACCCGGGACCCGTGACACCGGCCGGCCCGGACGCCGGGGAGGGACCGGAAGCGGACACCGGCCCGGAGGTCGACGCGGAATCCGCGGAGGACTCCGGCATCACCGCCCGCGAGCTCGCCCGCGAGATGTTCATCCGCCATGCCCTGGTGCTGGGCGAGTGGCGCGAACACCACCGCTTCATGGACCGCAACCAGGAGCTCCTCGAGGATGCCCGCGAGGCCGAACGCCGCTCCCGCACCCATGGTCTCGTGGCCGACGAGGAGGCGCGCTTCGCCTTCTTCGACGACCTGATCCCCGCCGACATCGTCTCGGCCCGCCACTTCGACCAGTGGTGGAAGCACCAGCGCCGCGAGACCCCCGACCTGCTCACCTACACCCCGCGGATGCTCCTGCCCCGGGGGGCGGGGACGGATCCCCGCGACTTCCCCGACCACTGGCAACAGGGGGACCTCCGGCTGCCGCTGACCTACCGTTTCACCCCCGGGTCCACCCGCGACGGCGTGACGATGACGATCCCCGTGGAGGTGCTGCCGCGGGTCGGCGAGCAGGGAACCGACTGGCTGGTTCCGGGCATGCTCGAGGACCTCTGCACGGAGATGGTGCGCGCCCTGCCCAAGGCGAAGCGACGGCTGCTGGCACCTGCACCCGAGGTGGGGACCAAGGTTGCGCAGTGGCTCACCCGCGCGCTCGCGGGGGAGACCCCGACGGGACCCGCCGCGGGGGACGCCGGCGCGACACCCTCCGGACAGGGCGGTTCCCGGTCCGGTACAGAGTCCCGGCCGGACACCCGACGGGGCGGCGACGGGAGCGGAACGACCCCCGACCCCCGCTCGCTCGACGCGGCGTTGGGACGCCTGGCGGCCTGGACGCGTGCGAGCGGACAGAGGAACACCCCGGCCCGGGGAGCCGTGTCCGGCGCAGGGTCGGATGCCGGGTTTCCGTCCGCGGGCAGTTCCTCGCCGGGAACCGGCACGACGACGCCGGCAGCGTCTCCGGCATCCGCGCCCACGGCCGCACCCGCACCCACGGGGGGCATCCGCGTCCTCAGGGGCGTCCACGCCCGCGGCGACACCGGGCGGGACCTCCGGGGAGGGCTCCGCCCCGTCCGCGGAGTCGTGGAGGCTCCACCGCCCACCCTTCACCCAGGCCTTCGCCCGCGCCGTCTCCGAGGTGCGCGGAGTGAACCTGTCCCCCGCGGACCTCGCCCACGCCGAGGCCGGACTGCCTGAGCACCTGCACATGACCTTCGTGGTCGAGGACTCCTCCGGGCGTGAACTGGGAGCGGGACCGTCCCTCGTCCAGCTGCAGCGCACCCTCGCCTCCCAGGCGGACAAGGCGGTGCGCACCGCCGTGCGCGGCGCGGTGGCGGAGGCGTTCGCGGAGGCCGCACGCCACGACGGGCGCCACGACGGGCACGGTCAGACCGGTGCTCAGGGTCACGCCCGGAAGGGTCGGCGGGGCACGGTCGGGGAGGCTGCACCCACGAGCCGCTCCGGCGCCGCGGAGGGTTCAGGGGTGCCGTCCTCGTCGACCGGTGCGGTGCCCGGGGGACCAGAGGGACGGACCTCAGGGCCGGAACAGAGCGGACCTCGAGGGGAGAACGGAGCGGACTTCGGGGCTGGAACAGAGCGGACCTCGGCGGAGCTGCACGCGGACGGCCTGGTGGAGTTCCCCCCTGTCCCCCTTCCGCGCTCGGTCGAGTCCCGCGGCACCGCAGGCATGCTCCTGCGCGGCTTCCCCGCCCTCGTGCCCCAGGGCACCGCCGACGCCCCCACTGCGGGTGTGCGCGTCATGGCCAGCCCCGCCGAGGCGGACCGCCAGCACCGCCTCGGGCTGGCCCGCCTCCTGCTGGCCCGGTTGCACCTGTCCACGACACGGGTGACGACGCGCTGGACCGGCCGGGAGGCCCTCATGCTGGCCGCCTCCCCCTATCCCGACACGACGGCACTGTTGGCCGACGCGCAGCTCGCCTCCGCGCAGTCCCTGGTCGACGAGCTCTCCGGGGACCGGGGCCCCTCCGCGGTGCGCTCCCGGGAGGCCTTCGAGATCCTGGCCGCCCGCGCCCGGGAGCTGCACGAGGACCGGGTGCACGACATCCTCGGCCACGTGGTGCGGGCCCTGGGGGCGCTGGGGGAGGTGGAGGGCATGGTGCGCGACCACCCGGAGGCCTCCCTGCACGAGGTCGTCGCCGAGGTGCGCGGACAGTCACGGGACCTGGTCCACGCGGGCTTCCTCGCCGACACCCCGGTCTGGGCGCTCCCCCACCTCGCCCGCTACCTGCGGGCCGGGGCGGTGCGCATCGGGAAGGCCGCGCAGGGTGCCCGCGCCCTGGCGCGTGACACCCGCGACGCGGAGGTGGTGCGCGACGTCTCCGAGGAGGTCGACTCCGCGCGGGAGCGCGCCGCCGCCCGACCCTTCGAGCCCGTCGAGGCGGCGCGCCTGGAACGGGCCCGCTGGATGGTCCAGGAGCTGCGCGTGTCCCTGTTCGCCCAGCAGCTGGGGACACCGCAGAAGGTCTCCGCCAAGCGGATCCTCGGGATGGTGGAACAGTGAGACGCGAGGACGCCCGGTCCCTGGCCCGCGCGCTCATGGACGCCCACGGGTTGCAGGAGTGGACCTTCCGGTTCGACCGTGCGCGCCGTCGGGCGGGGGCGTGCACGCACGCCACGCGCACCATCTCACTGTCGGCGCCCCTGGTGGACCTCTACGACGAGGAGGCCGTGCGGGGCGTCATCCTGCACGAGGTCGCCCATGCCCTCGTCGGGGACTCCCACCACCATGACGAGGTCTGGCGGCGTTGCGCGCGCCGCATCGGTGCCCCCGACTCGGCGAGGCTCCCGGCGTCCCTGCCCAGCCCGAGGGCTCCCTGGGTCGGGACGTGCCCGAGGTGCGGGGCCTCCCGCGAGCTCTTCTCCGCGCCGCGCCGTGTCGTCGCCTGCGGGGCGTGCTCCCGTGTGTTCGACCCGACCCTGGTTCTGGTCTGGACCAGGGACGGCGTCCCGACGACGCCGGGGGGCTCCTACGCCCGCGAGCTGCGCCGACTGCACGGCACCCACCGCCGCGCCGGCTGATCCCCACCGGTCCGGATCCGGCGTGCGGAGCGGCCCGATGGGGGCGCCCCGCCCCCCACACCAGAACCTCGGGTGCACCAGAACCTCAGGCGCACCAGAACCTCAGGTGTCCGGGCGTTCCTTCACACCGCTGCTCCGTTCCGACCGGTGCGGGAGGTGCCACCGCCGACTGCGACCGCCGCGGCTTCCCACCGGCCCACCCGGCAGTGCCGAGGTCGGCAGGAGGGCGGCCCTCAGGCGCCTGCCCCACCCGGAACGTCCACGCAGGTCCGCCACCGCCCCGCTGAGTGCCGCGCGCAGGCGGTCCCGGTCGACGGGCGCGCCTGCGGCTCCTCCGCCCCCGAACCGCTCGGCGACCACCGCATCCGCCAGGAACCGCGCATCGTCGGGCGCTGACAACGCCCCCTGGGAGACCAGGTGCTCCACCAGTCCCTCCGGGGTCCTCGCCCTCGCCCTCGTGCCGGACCCTGACGCCGTTCCAGACCCGACCCCGGTCCCCGACCCGACCCCGCTCCCCCGCCGGGCCTCCGCGCCCTGCCCCGGCCCGGGCTCCGACCCCGACGTCTGCGGAGGGCGACCCGCGCCGGCGGCCCCCCCACCCAGGCAACGGAGGTCGACGGCCGTGTCGTGGAACTCCGCCCACGCCGCCCCGGCCGGGGCAGCGCCGCCGACGATCTCCCGCCGCCGGCGCATCCGGCGGACCCGCCGCGCGACGGTCGGCCCACACGCCGCCAGTACGAGGAGCACCAGGAGTCCTGCCCCCACACCCGGGACCCACGTGGGAACCCCCGTGGCAGTCCCCCCACCCGACTGGGCCTGACCTCCCTGCTGTCCCGGGACGTCCTCGCGGTCCTGCCGACCCGGGTCACGGGCCGGCGCGGACGCCTCGGGCCCCGACTGGGCATCGGCGGAGGTCGTGTCCGGGTCCTCCGAGACGGCCTCGGCCCTCATCCCTGCCCCGCCCGGTGTCGGTTCGAAGGCGATCCACCCGATCCCGTCGAAGTAGACCTCCGGCCACGCGTGCAGGGACCGGTTGTCGACCTGTGTCCACCTCCCCGACCCGGCAAGGCTCGCGTACCCCACGGCCACGCGGGTCGGGATGCCCAGGCTGCGAGCCATGACGGCGAAGGTGGTCGCGAAGTGGACGCAGTAACCCTCGCCCTGCTCGAGGAAGGCCTCCATGGTCGCGTAGGGGTCGTCCGGGTCCGACCCGGGCGTGTAGGGGGCCGCCTCGTCGTAGGTGAACGAGCCCGAACGGAACCAGTCCCGCAGGGCGGCAGCTGCGGCGTAGCGCCCCGTGGTCCCGGCCGTGACCTCGCGGGCGGTCTCGGAGACCACCGCCGGCACGTCGTCGGGCAGGCGCGTGTACGGCTCCAGCTCGGGCACGTCCGCGCTGACGGGTTGGTCGAAGGGGCCGCCGGCCCCGGCGCCCGAGAGGAAGGAGCTGCGCACGTCGGGGGAGTCCGCGAGCGGCCACGCCCAGGCCGAGTACGCCATCCCCCTCCTGGTCAGCGCAGAGGTGGACCTGGCGGTCTGCGCGCCCTCGACCCAGTGCCACTGGGTCGGGTCCCACTCGTCACCGTCGGCGCCGGTGCCGGAGACGCCCGGCCAGCCCGGCGCACGCAGCATGTAGGTGTCCTGGGGCACCGGCAGCCAGGCGCTGACCAGACCCCGGATCTGCACGGTGACCGCGTTCATGGACCCGGCGACCGCCTCCGGGGTCAACTCCTCCGGAACGGGGTCCCCGGTCGGGGTCCGCAGGTCGAGGACGTCGGACGAGGACGGGTCCGGGGTGTCGTCCGGCCGCCACGTGCCACCCTCGAAGTCCACCAGGACGGCCAGGGGGAACCGCATGGCACTGCGGGGTGTGGCGCCCGTGTAACGGAAGGCCACGGCTCCCGCCGGTCGGACGAGGTCCTCCCCGAGGGTCACGGTGACGTCGGGCACGTTCGGGGAGATCGGGGAGACGGCGATCGCCGAGGAGTTCCACACCCGGTCCCGTGTCGCGGGGACCGCCAGCACGGCGGTGGCGCCGACCGCGAGGACCAGGACCGTCGCCGCCGGGGCCCGCCACCCCGGGGGGCTCCCTGCCCCGACCCAGAGGAGGAGGCACAGGCACACCGCAGCACCGACGAGGAAGGACCCCTCCACCCGCTGGGACGTGACGGCCACGGGCACCAGGAGCACGAGCACCGCGGCGGTGCCGGCCAGGAGTGGGGCGCTGAGTCCCACCAGCAGGAGGGTCGACACCCACACCCCCAGCAGGCACGCGAGGACGACCACGTCGGCGAGCGGGGACCTCACCTCCATGGGCGCCACCCCCTCGGAGATCTGCAACCTGGTGGTGACCAGGGCCGCCCGCGGGTCGAGCACCCACGTGCCCAGTCGCCCCCCGAGCTGGAGCTGCACCACCAGCACGCCGGCCCCCGCTGCCAGACCTCCCAGGCACGCCCCGAGTCGCGAAGCGGGGAACGCGGTCCTCACGAGGGCGGCGACGCCGAGGACGGCAGCCGCGACGGCCAGGGAACGCAGGTACCAGTCCCCCCGCTCGAAGACGCCTCCCATTGCCCCGAAGGCGAGCGCCCACAGGGCGAACACCACGAGCGCACCGAGGAGGGACCACCACCGGGGCTCGTCCCGGTCCCACTGTCCGTGGGGTCCTGCCCGGACCCCACGGGGACCGCTCCGGTCGGCACCGGTGTCGCTCACCCCGATGGTGTCGGTCGCCATCCGTGGAGTCTTGCGGCCGTGCTCAGGCATCGGTGGCACCGCCCCGCGCGGATGCGCCGTCAGTCCGTGCAGGAGTGCCGCCAGCCCGTGTGGGTGTCCCGCTGACCCGTACCGGAGTCCCACGGTCACGCAGGGGTGCACCACCGGTCCGGGCGGGGCCCCGACCGGCGCCGGGCCGCGCGGGCCCCGTCCGGCCAGGCCTGTTCCCCGGCGGCACCGCCTGCGTCCCGGTCGCCGCCGGGAGGCTGGCGAGACTCCAGCCCTCCGGCACACTCTGCTCCGCCCTCGTC
>NZ_CCXH01000079.1 GCF_000820725.1 Actinomyces polynesiensis
CCCCCGCGGGACAGGCACGCGCGCAACGGGCCCGTCATCGTCCCGGACACCAGGAGGCACCCGGGGGGAAGCAAGGACTCCGGATCGGGGTCCGTCCCGGCCCCGGGTCGGGCCTCCGCGAGGAGTCGCAGCGAGGCCGAGGCCCCTTGGCAGCCCAGGGACGCAGGGGAGGGTCCCCCGACGGAGAGCTCCACCTCGCCACCGTGTGCCGCCCACTGTGTCGCCAGGGTGGCGGCCACCGACACCGCGCGCTCGAAGGCCTCGGTCGTGGTGGGACCGGAACCCGGGTAGGCCGAGGTCCCGGTGACGAGGACGATGCGGTGGCTGGTCCCGGCGCCTCCCTCGGGGACGTTGACGAGCAGGTGTCCCTGCCGGGCGGACTGCTTCCAGTGGATCGACCGGGGGGCGTCCCCCGTCCGGTACTCGCGCAGGTTCCCTCCCGGCTCACCGGAGCCGGGCCTGACCCCTTTCGTCCCGAAGGCACCCAGGGCGGCGGGCAGCTCCCCCGGTGCCAGGAGCGCGGGCAGGACCAGGAGGTCCTCCCCGGCATCCATGCGCAGCCAGAGCCGGGCGAGCCCCAACGGATCGGTCACCCGCAGGGAGGACAGCGTGACGCGCATCCGGCCCCGCTCCCGGGGGCGCAGCACCACCCCGGTGCGCACACCGGGGCCGGGACGCAGGCGCACGACGTCGACGCGTCGTCCCTCCCTCCGGGTCACGTCCCCCTCCCACCTCCAGAGGACCTCGGCATCGGAGAGGAACGCGGAGTGCACCAGGACGCGTGCACGCACGGGCACCCTCTCCCCCACCATGGGCGTCGGGGGAACGGTGTCGAGGACGACCCGCGGTCGGGAGAGGAACGCGACCCCCGTGGCGGCGGCCAGGGCCAACGGGACCGGGACGAGGAGGAAGACCGCGAGCAGCAGCATCTCCCTCAGTCCGATCCAGGCCCAGGTGAGCCAGCACACCGCTCCCAGGGTGAGCACCCCCCATCCCCGCGGGGTGGGCACGATGAGGAGGGAACGGGCCCGGGAGGCAGCTCCCCCGGGCACCCGCCGACCGGCACCGCGGAACGGGTGCCACACCGGTCGGCGCCCGGGTGTCACGGCAGGCCCGGGACCTGCAGGGACGCCACGACCTCCGAGACGATGCGGGTGGCGGCCGCGAGGGACTCGGTGGCGGTCGCATGGCGTCCGCGCGGGACGAGGCGGTGGGGCAGGACGATCCCCGCGAGCCGTGCCACGTCGTCGGGGGAGACGAAGGAACGCCCCTGCATCGCTGCCCGGGAACGGGACATGCGCGCCAGGTGCAGGGTGGCACGGGGGCTCGCCCCCATGAGCAGGCCGGGGTGGGACCTGGTGGCGCCCACGAGCGCGACCAGGTAGCGGGCGACCTCGTCGGAGAGGTGGACGCCGGTCACCGCGGCCTGGGCGGCGAGGACACCCTCGGGCGTGGTCACGGCGCGGACGCGGGTGAGGGGGTCGCCGTCGCGACGGTCGTCGAGCATCGCGAGTTCCGCCCCCGCATCGGGGTAGCCGACCGAGATGCGGGCCATGAAGCGGTCGCGCTGGGCCTCGGGGAGGGGGAAGGTCCCCTCCATGTCCTGCGGGTTCTGGGTGGCTGCGACCATGAAGGGGGCGGGCAGGGGCAGGGTGCTCCCGTCGACCGTCACCTGACGCTCCCCCATGGCCTCCAGCAGGGCGGACTGGGTCTTGGGTGTGGCCCGGTTGACCTCGTCGCCGATGACGACGTTGGCGAAGACGGGGCCGGGGTGGAACCTGAACTCCTGGGTCGCCGCGTCGAAGACGGACACCCCGGTGACATCGGTGGGGAGCATGTCCGAGGTGAACTGGATGCGTGTGACACGTGCGTCGATGCTGCGGGCCAGTGCTGCCACGAGGGTCGTCTTGCCGACGCCCGGTACGTCCTCGACGAGGAGGTGCCCGCCCGCCAGGAGGGTGCACACCGCGGCCCCCACCGCCTCGGGCTTCCCGGAGATCACGGCGGAGACGCTGCGCGTGAGACGGGAGGACAGGTCGCGCACGGCAGTGACATCACCCGCCACCACGGTGTCGGTCATCGGCCCATGCCTCCCCTCGCGCTCCGGGCGTCGTCCGGCCCTGCGGGGAACGTAACACAGGTCACGGTCCGGTACCGTCCGCCGGGACGGAAGTGGCCGCCCGGTGC
Organism: Actinomyces polynesiensis; assembly: GCF_000820725.1. Taxonomy (GTDB): domain Bacteria; phylum Actinomycetota; class Actinomycetes; order Actinomycetales; family Actinomycetaceae; genus Pauljensenia; species Pauljensenia polynesiensis. The sequence continues at coordinate 2,188 of NZ_CCXH01000079.1, forward strand.
CCCGAACCGACGGGTCACCGCCGGTCCGTGTCCGGGCCACCGCCGACCCGCGACCGGCCCGCGGGAGGTCCGCCCCTTCCCCTGACATGTCGAACCGATATATCATCTCGATACATGCGCTCGGGGATTCCGCCCCGGGCGCGGGACGGGGGAGTGCCGGATGGGGATCAGGGCCGAGATGCTCGAGCTGGCGATCCTGGGCGAACTCGACCGCCCCACCCACGGCTACGAGCTCCGACGACGCCTCTCGGATGCCGTCGGCCCGCTGCGGACCCTCTCCTTCGGTTCCCTCTACCCCGCCCTCCACCGGCTGGAGCGCGCCGGCCTCATCACCTCCACGACCACGGAACCCAGGAAGGGGCACCGCAAGCTCATCGTCCACGAGATCACCCCCCTGGGACGGCACTTCCTCGAGGAGGAGCTGGAGAAGGTGGACAGTGACGACGACTCCTTCGCGATCGCCGTCGGGCTGATGTCCAAGGCCTCGCCGGCCGCCCGCCTGCGCCTGTTGAGGGACCGCAGGGCCCGCGTGCAGGCCCGCAGGGAGGAGCGTCAACGTCGTTCCCCCCGCGCCGAGGGCGACCCGTGGCGGCGTGCCCGTTCGGAGTGGGAGGAGGAGGACACCCTGCGGGAGATCACCTGGCTCGACCGGCTCATCGCCATGGTCCAGGCCCCACTCCCCGCCGACCGGACCGCCACACCAGTCCCGGGCCCCCTCCCAGGTGCCGCCCCGACGACCACCCCCGTGGGGCCCGTCGGCCCGACCACCCCGGAACCGACGCCCCCGGGAGACCCCTTGACCACCCCAGGGGGGTCGCCCTCGTCCATGACGGAGGAGGACGCCACCCCGGGTCTGCGCCGCACCCGCGCGCGCAGGAAGTCGCGGCAGCACCGCACACACACAGAGAAGGACAGCCAATGACAGCGATCCGCACGGCAATCGTGGGGGTGGGCAACTGCGCCTCATCCCTGATCCAGGGGGTGCACTACTACCGCGACGCGGCCCCCGAGGACACGGTCCCCGGCCTGATGCACGTCGACTTCGGTGGGTACCACGTCCGCGACGTCGAGTTCGTCGCAGCCTTCGACGTCGACGAGGCGAAGGTCGGCTTGGACCTGGCGGACGCCATCTGGGCGTCCGAGAACTGCACCATCAAGTTCGACGACGTTCCCCCCACCGGGGTCCTCGTGCAGCGCGGCCCGACGCTGGACGGTCTGGGCGAGTACTACCGCGACACCATCACCGAGTCCTCCGCCGAGGCGGTCGACGTCGCCGCCGCGCTGCGCGAGTCGGGCGCCGAGGTGCTCGTCTCCTACCTGCCCGTGGGGTCCGAGGAGGCCGACCGCTTCTACGCCCAGGCCGCGATCGAGGCCGGGTGCGCGTTCGTCAACTGCCTCCCCGTCTTCATCGCCTCCCGCCCCGAGTGGGCACAGAGGTTCACCGACGCGGGCCTGCCGATCATCGGCGACGACATCAAGAGCCAGTTCGGCGCGACGATCAGCCACCGCGACCTCGTGCGGCTCATGGAGGAGCGGGGGGTGCGGATCGACCGGACCTACCAGCTCAACGTCGGGGGCAACATGGACTTCAAGAACATGCTGCAGCGTTCCCGCCTGGAGTCCAAGAAGATCTCCAAGACCCAGGCGGTCACTTCCAACATGCTCGGTGACCTGCCCGCCCGCGACGTCCACGTCGGCCCCTCGGACTACGTGCCGTGGCTGGACGACCGCAAGTTCGCGTTCGTGCGGGTGGAGGGCACCACCTTCGGCGACGTGCCGATCCAGATCGAGTACAAGCTGGAGGTCTGGGACTCCCCGAACTCCGCCGGCATCGTCATCGACGCCATCCGCGCGGCGAGGATCGCCCTGGACCGCGGCATCAGCGGGCCCCTGCTCTCCCCCGCCTCCTACTTCATGAAGTCCCCGCCCGAGCAGCGCCCCGACGAGGCCGCGCGGGCGAGCGTGGAGGCCTACATCCGCGGCGAGGTCGAGCGGTGAGGGTGACGGTGCTCGCAAGGCTCTGAGACCGCTCGGGAACCACCTGCACGCAGCGGGTGGGCAGCACCGTGGTGCCGGGCAACCGGCGGCGGGGGTCGCCCTCGTCCTTCGTGGACGGACGAGGGCGGCCCCTGTCCTTCGTGGACGGACGAGGGCGGCCCCTGTCCTTGCGTCTGTGGACCACGCCGATCACGTGCGGGCCGAGGGACTCGGGGAGCTCTGGGCGTTCCCGGTGGGCGTGTCGGGTGGAGGTACCAGCTGGAACCGCCCGGCCGAGGTGTCGGGTGGAAGTGCCAGCTGGAACCGCCACGGCCGAGGTGTCGGGTGGAGGTGCCCGGCTGGGGCGGGATGGACGGTCCGAGGGGTCCATTTGTGAGCTCTCTCACATTTCGTGAGATGTCCACGTTCGAACGCCTGTTCGACCTCCAGATGCACACGGGGGTGCGGAGACTTGGGGCATGGAGACCAGAAGGACTGACACGCACAGCCCGATCCTCCCCTTGGGGGAACGGGTCGCAATGGCGCGCCGGACGCTGGTCGAACTCTCCGATGCCGAACGTCTCGCCGACCTCAGTGACCAGGATCTGCTCGATGCTTTGAAGGAGCTCGAGGCCCTGGGACGCCTCATCGATGCCGGGCGGGCCTTCGCGGCGGGTGAGGTCCAGCAGCGTTCGCGCAAGGAGCTGGGGGACGCACGCCTCTGCGTGAAGAAGGGGTTCACCCGGGCCGTCGACCTGGTGGCCGATGCGACGGGAACCTCCACCGTCGCCGCCCATCGACGCATCACCCAGGCCCAACCCCTCCGGCCAGCGGTCTCCGTCTCGGGTCGAGAGGAGCCCAGTCCTTTCCCCCTCATCCGCGCCGGCGTGGGTGCGGGACTGGTGGCGACGGAGACCTCCCTCGTGATCACCGGGGCCCTCCAGGAGGCGAGGGACCGTGGCGCCGCACCCGACCGGGTCGGGGACGGGGAACGCGCGCTCCTCGCAGCGGTCCTCGGTGCGGACTGCATCCGTGAGCACATGGCCGTCTTCGGGGACCGGGCACGGGCCCTGCTGTCCGAGGCATGTGACTCGACCCCCGGTCGCGGCAGGACGCTGGCCCAGGTCAGGCGCCTCGCGTCGGCGTGGAGGGTGATGCTGGTCCAGGAGGCCGACAGGTCCCGGGGTGAGGAGGCCGAGCGCATCCGCACCACAGAACGCGAACACGCCGAGAACCGCCGCCACCTGCGCCTCCTCCCCTCCCGTGGGGGGACACGCCGGATCGAGGGGGAGCTCCTGCCCGAGGTCGCCGCGCAACTGGAACGGATCCTCGATGCCTACATGAACCCTCGTGTGGACGGTTCGCGACACGGTGTCGGTGACACGACAGCCGCGACCGCGGGCGTCGGGGACCTCCGTGCAGGTGCCGAGGTTCTCGGAGCTCCCCCGCCACCAGGACCTGAGGTGGACCGACGTTCACGTGGCCAGCGGCTCCACGACGCCTTCGGCGGTGTGCTCACCGTTGCGGCAGGCGTGCCCGACATGCCGCTCCTGGGAGGAGCACCCCCCACCCTCGTGGTCACCATCGACCGCAGTCAGCTCGATGCTCCGCTGGGGAGGGCATTCCTGTCCGGCACGCACGACGAGGACGCCAGCGACGTCGACTCCACCAGCGCCCACCATGCGGGGTGCGCAGGCCAGATCCAGACGATGGTCACCAGCCGTGCCGGTGGGATCCAGGAGCTCAGTTCTCCCTCACGCATCTTCACCCCGCACCAGCGCCGGGCCATCGCGATTCGCGACGGTGGCTGCTGCATCCCTGGATGCGAGGTTCCCGCGACATGGTGCGAGGTCCACCACGTCCACGAGCATTCCCAGGGTGGACCAACACACACCGACAACGGCGCGATGCTGTGCTGGCACCACCACCGCCAACTCCACGTCCTGGGCTGGGACATCCGCATGCGGGACGGCACACCCTGGGTGAGGCCCCCGGCGAGCATCGACCCGCGGAGGTCATGGCGGCCGGCACAGACGAGTACCTCCTCCCACCACCGCCGGCTCACCCTGGAGCGGGGTGGCCAGGCCCTCCCCGGCGACGATCCACCCGGCACCGGCGCCGCTCCCCGGTCGGACTCCCGCCCGCCACCGGACGCGCTCCCGCCGGACGACTTCCTGCCGGACACGTTCCCGCCGGACGACTTCCTGCCGGACGCGCTCCCGCCGGACGACTTCCTGCCGGGCTCGTTCCCGCCGGACAGCTTCCTGCCGGAGACGGCCGATCCACGCCCATCGGACGGCCACCCGCCGACCCCCGTCCCACCAGACCCTGGCGGCACGCATGCGCCCGGCTCCGCCACGGCGTCACGGTCGGACTCCCATCCATCCCACGCTGTCCTGCCCGAGGCCACCGCCATGCCCCAAGCCACCGCCATACCCCGGGCCGCCGACCGGCCCGAGGCCGCGGCCATGCCCCAGGCAGCTGCCATGGCTCCCGTGGCGCTTCCCGGCCTCGAGGTCGAGATGGTGCTGCCTCGCACCGGATGAGGGCCCCGCTGCCACCGGTGCCGCACCCGGGGCCGACACCACACCCCTGACCACGCCGATCCACGGCGCCGGGACGAGTCGGCCCGGGATCACCCCCTCCGGGCGACCCGATACCCTTGGAGCACAGCTACCGAGGAGGACTCCATGTCCAAGAACGCGAAGCGGGTCGGCATCCTGACGGCAGGTGGGGACAGCCCGGGCCTCAACGCGGCGATCCGCGGGTTCGGCAAGGCGGCGCTGGGCCACTACGGCATGGAGGTCATCGGCTTCCGCGACGGCATCCGGGGTCTGGCCGAGAACCGCTTCGTCCAGCTCGACTCCCAGGCACTGTCGGGGATCCTCACGGTCGGGGGCACGGTTCTGGGGACCTCCCGCGACAAGCCCCACAAGATGCGCGTGGGCGACGAGGTCGTCGACATGGTCCCCACGATCATCGAGAACTGCGAGAAGGACGGCCTGGACGGCCTGGTCTGCATCGGCGGGGGCGGCACCGCCAAGACTGCCAACCGCCTCTCGAAGGCCGGACTGAACGTCATCCACCTCCCCAAGACCATCGACAACGACATCGCGCACACCGACACCAGCTTCGGGTTCTCCACGGCACTCGGCATCGCGACGGAGGCCATCGACCGCCTCCACTCCACCGCCCACAGCCACCACCGGATCATCGTCGTGGAGATCATGGGCCACAAGGCCGGTTGGCTGGCCCTGGGCGCGGGGATCGCAGGAGGAGCCGACATCATCCTGCTCCCCGAGATCCCCTACTCCATCGAGCCGGTCGCCGAGTCGATCCGCAGGCGTGCCGCCGCCGGGCACAGCTTCTCCGTCGTGGCCATCGCAGAGGGTGCCCGCGACCAGCAGGATGCGGCGGACCTCGTCGCTGCCGAGGCCCTGGTACGCGGCGCGGCCACCCCCGAGGCCAAGTCGGCCGCCAAGAAGCACCGCAATGCGGTGCTGGTCTCGCACCGCGGCAATGCGTTCAAGGTGGCCGAGGCCCTGGAGGCCGCCACCGGCCTGGAGTCCCGGGTGACCATCCTGGGCTACGTCCAGCGCGGGGGAACCCCCGACGCCCAGGACCGACTGCTCGGCACCCTCCTGGGTGGGGCGGGGGCGGACATGGTGGCCCGCGGCGAGTACGGCGTGACCGTGGCCTCGCAGGGCCAGGCCGCGGTACCCGTGCCCCTGCCGGAGGTGGCGGGGAACCTCAAGACCGTCCCCCTGGACCATCCGTGGCTGGAGTCCGCACGGCATGTGGGCACCTGCATGGGGGACTGAGCGCAGCCACTGACCGGTGGCGGCAGGGACCCGGGCTCGTGCGGCCCGGGTCCGACCCCGGTGGCAGTGCCACTCCCCGCGACCGCACGTCGCGCAGCCGGAGCCACAACCACCACGTCGGGGGGTGCGTCCCGCGGAACTACGATGACATCACCCGATGAGCACACCGATCCCCTGGAGGACACCTTGACCGCATTCGATGACGGCGCCAGCACCCAGGCGGATCCCGCCGAGCGCGAGACCCTCACCTGGGAGGCGTTCGGGACGGCCACCCGGGACCTCAGCCGCGCGATCGTCGAGTCCGGATGGGTTCCCGACCTCATCATCGCGGTCGCCCGCGGTGGCCTGCTGCCCGCCGGCGCCATCTCCTACGCGATGGGCGTCAAGGCGATCGGCACGATGAACGTGGAGTTCTACACCGGCGTCGACGAGACCCTCGCAGAGCCCCGCCTGCTGCCCCCACTCATGGACGTCTCCGCCATCTCCGGCAAGAACGTCCTCGTGGTGGACGACGTCGCAGACTCGGGACGCACGCTGCGGATGGTCATGGACCTCATCGCCGAGAACGGGCTCTCCCTGGACGGCGCGGCCGCCGTGCCCGTCGACGCCCGCTGCGCGGTCATCTACGAGAAGCCCCGTTCGGTCATCTCCCCCGACTACGTCTGGCGGGTCACCGACCGGTGGATCAACTTCCCCTGGTCCACCCTGCCCGTCGTGCGGGCCGAGTAGGGCGCCATGGGTGCCGGGGGCGCGGCGGGCGCCATGGGTGCCGGGGGCGCGGCGGGCGCCATGGGTGCCGAGGGCGGACCACGTGGGGCGCACGAGGGCGACCCCGGTCGCGTCGCGGCGCACGAGGGCGACCCCGGTGACGTCGCGGATCCGACAGCCCGCCTCGGGGCCTCGGAGTCCGTGGCCCGCCAGGTCGTGGACCTGGTGACCGACCGGCTCGCCCAGGGACGCGAGGTCCGGGTGCTGGGCATCACCGGCCCGCCGGGGACCGGCAAGTCGACGGTGGCCGGCATGGTCGCCGACCTCCTGGAGGCACGGGGCGTGGCGGTGGCCGGGCTCGCCCCGATGGACGGGTTCCACCTCTCCAACACGGTCCTGGAGGACCTGGGGCGCTCCGACCGCAAGGGCGCTCCCGACACCTTCGACGTGTGGGGCTACGTCGCCCTGCTCGGGCGGGTGCGCAGCGCGGGGCGCACGGTCTTCGCCCCCGACTACCGACGTGACCTGCACGAGCCGGTGGCAGCCTCCTCGGCAGTGGCACCCCACGGCGTGGTCATCACGGAGGGCAACTACCTCGGCCTCGACGTGGAGGGGTGGCGCGAGGCCCGCGACCTCGTCGACCTCCTCGTCCACGTCGAGACGCCGGCGACCGAGCTCCTGCGTCGGCTCGTCGCCCGGCAGGAGGCCTTCGGCCGCGACCACGTCGACGCCGCCCACTGGGTGCGCACCGTGGACTCCGCGAACATCGACCTGGTCGCGGCAGGCCGTGACCGGGCCGACGTGGTCATCCGCCCTCGTCCCCCCGAGGCACGGCCCGACTGACACCCGGAGCGCGCCCCACCGGAGTCCCGGGTCCGTCCCCGGATGTCACCGAGGTGTTCCCCCGGCCTCACATGTCCCGCACCCACACCGACCAGCGCCGGTCGGACCCGGAACCTGTCGTGCCGACGCCGTGGCACGGGGACCCCGGCACGGAGACCCCGCCACTCCTGTGACCAAAGTCCCACACGGGGTCCTCCCGGGTGTTTGACTGGTGCCGTCCCGTCAACCGCGCGGCCCGGCAGTGCCGGCCCGCCGCCACAGGCACCCGCCCCGAACCCGATGAGGAGTTCCCCGGATGTTCCACCAGACCCTCGATCCCGTCGCCGGATCCCTCCCCCTGTCAGCACTGGTCGCCGTCATCCCCCTGGCCACGCTCTTCGTCCTCCTCGGCGTCTTCCGCGTCAAGGCCTGGCTCGCCTCCGTCATCGGCCTGGTCCTCTCGATGCTCCTGGCGACCCTCGTGTGGCGGATGCCGGTCGCCCAGGTGGCCAGCGGAACCCTGGAGGGCGCCCTCTACGGCGTCGTCCCGATCCTGTGGATCCTGGTCAACGCGCTGTGGATCTACCGGCTCACCGTCGTGACCGGTTGGTTCGAGGTCCTGGGCGACCGCATCCGGGCGATCACCGATGACCAGCGCATCCTCGCCATCATCATCGCCTTCTGCTTCGGGGCGCTCCTGGAGTCCCTGGCCGGGTTCGGCGCCCCCGTGGCGATCTCCATCGCGATGCTGGTGGCCGCGGGCATGAAACCCCTCAAGGCCGCCGTGGTGTCGCTGCTGGCCAACACGGCGCCCGTGGCGTTCGGGGCGATGGCCGCCCCGATCATCACCCTGTCGGGGGTCACGAGGATCGACGTGCACCTCCTCGCCCAGATGGCCGGTCGCCAGACGCCCTTCCTCGCGGCGTTCGTGCCCCTGCTGCTGGTCTTCATCGTCGACGGGTGGCGGGGTGTCCGCCAGACCTGGCCGATCGCCGTCATCTCCGGCCTGACCTTCGCCGTCGCCCAGTTCGTCACCTCCAACTTCTTCGCCGTCGAGATCACGGACGTGGTCGCCGCCGTCGTCACGGCCGTCGTGGTGCTCCTCGTCCTGCGCGTGTGGTCGCCCTCGCACACGGTGGCCTTCGAGGCGGAGGACACCGACGAGGGCGGCGCCGACGTGGCCGCACCCGGTGGCCACACCTCCCGGGCGGGCATCGCCGATCCCGACATGGCCCGCGTCGACCGTATCGGGACCGCGCTCCGCGGGGAACCTCCAACCGTGGATGGCCGGGTGCGTGCCCTACGTCGTGATCATCGCGGTCTTCTCCGTCACCCAGATCCCCGCGGTCAAGACCTTCCTGGCCGAGCACGCGACGATCTCCTTCGCCTGGCCGGGCCTCGACGTGGCCAACGCGGCGGGCGACGCCATCTCGACCACCTTCAAGCTGGGGTGGGTCAGCACGGGCGGCACGCTGCTGTTCATCTCGGGGATCATCGTCGCCCTCGCCTACCGCGTCTCCGCGGGCCGCGCCCTGCGGGCCTACGGCGCGACCGTGCACCAGCTGCGCTTCACGATCCTCACCGTCGTCTCCGTGCTCGCCCTCGCCTATGTCATGAACCTGTCCGGCCAGACGCAGAGCCTCGGCGCCGCGCTCGCCGCGACCGGGGGCTTCTTCGCCCTCCTCTCCCCGGCCATCGGGTGGCTCGGGGTGGCGATCACGGGCTCCGACACCTCCTCCAACGCGCTCTTCGGGCTCCTGCAGGCGACCACCGCGGAGAAGGCGGGCCTCGACCCGGTCCTCATGGCGGCCACGAACTCCTCGGCCGGCGTGGTCGGGAAGATGCTCTCCCCCCAGAACCTGGCGGTCGCGGCCGCCGCCGCCGGCATGGCGGGGAAGGAGGGCGACCTGTTCCGGAGGCTAGTCTGGTGGAGTCTGGGTCTTCTCGTCGCCTTCACGGCCTTCGTCTACCTGCAATCGACACCGATCCTCGGATGGATGGTCCCCACACCATGACTTCTCCCACTCACACAATTCCCGAGGCCCACATCGACCCCGCGGTCGCCTCCGCGATCCCGGACGCCTCACGCATCCGCCTGGGGGCGCTGGACCGCGTCGCGCACGCGAGCGATGCCTCCCACTTCCTCCACACCCCGCGCGCCCTCGTCATCGCGGAGGACGCGGCCGAGATCGCGGCCGTCCTGCGCGGCGCCTCCGCCTCGGGCACCCACGTGACCTTCCGCTCGGGCGGGACGTCCCTGTCCGGTCAGGCCTCGGCCCCCGACCTCATGGTCGACACCCGCAAGGCCTTCCGCGACATCGAGGTGCTCGACGGGGGACGTCGCGTGCGCGTCCAGCCGGGGGCCACGGTGCGACAGGTCAACGCCCACCTCGCGCGTCACGGCTACCGCCTCGGCCCCGACCCGGCCTCCGAGGGTGCGTGCACCGTGGGCGGAGTGGTGGCGAACAACTCCTCCGGCATGGCGGCGGGCACCGTCCAGAACACGTACCACACGCTGGAGTCCATGGTGCTGGTCCTGCCCTCGGGCACCACCGTCGACACCTCGGCCCCTGACGCCGACGCCCAGCTGCGCCGCCGGGAGCCCGCCCTCGTCGAGGGGCTGGAGCGCCTGCGTCGCCGCGTCCTCGACAACCCCGAATCCGTGGCGACCATCAAGCGCCGCTTCGCCATGAAGAACACCATGGGATACGCGGTCAACGCCTTCCTCGACTTCGACTCCCCCGCCGACCTCCTCGCCCACCTGGTCATCGGGTCCGAGGGCACCCTCGCCTTCGTCGCGGAGGCCACCTACCGCACCGTGCCCGTCCTCCACCAGGTCGCCACCGCCCTGGCCGTCTTCCACTCCCTGGAGGACGCCACCCGGGCCCTGCCCGACCTCGTGGCCTCCCACGCGGCGACCCTGGAGCTCATGGACGCCACGTCCCTGCGGGTCGGGCAGTCCTTCCCCGACGCCCCCCGCCAGATCACGGGCTTCGAGGTCGGCACCGAGGCCGCGCTGCTCGTGGAGTACCAGGCCGATGACGCCGACACCCTGGCCGACCTCGTGCGCGGCGGCAGCGAGGTGCTGGACCACCTCTCCCTGCGGTCCCCGGCCACCCTGTCCACCGACGCCGCCCAGCGGGCGCTGGCCTGGAAGCTGCGCAAGGGCCTGTACACCTCGGTGGCGGGCGCCCGGAAGTCGGGGACGACCGCCCTGCTGGAGGACATCGTCGTGCCGGTGCCGTCCCTGGCACCCACCTGCGCCTCCCTGCAGGAGCTGTTCACGAAGTACCAGTACGCCGACTCCGTGATCTTCGGCCACGCCAAGGACGGCAACATCCACTTCATGCTCACCGACGGGTTCGCCCGCACCGGGGCCATCGACCGTTTCGCGGCCTTCACGGAGGACATGGTCGACCTCGTCCTCTCCGCCGACGGCAACCTCAAGGCCGAGCACGGCACCGGGCGCGTCATGGCCCCCTTCGTGCGCCGTCAGTACGGCGACGAGCTCTACGGGGTCATGCGCGAGATCAAGACCCTGTGCGACCCCACCGGCATCCTCAACCCCGGTGTCATCATCGAGGACGACCCGAAGGCCCACCTGCGCGACTTCAAGCTTCCGGAGTCCATCGAGATCGAGGCCGACCGCTGCGTGGAGTGCGGCTACTGCGAGCCGGTGTGCCCCTCCCGCGACCTCACCCTCACCCCGCGCCAACGCATCGTCGTGCGCCGCGCGGAGGAGCGGGCCCGCGCCCACGGGGACGAGGCCCTGGTCAGGGAACTCAGCCACGACTACGAGTACTCCGGCATCGAGACCTGTGCCGTCGACGGCATGTGCGTCACGGCCTGCCCGGTGCTCATCAACACCGGTGACCTCGTGCGCCGCCTGCGCCGGGAGGACCAGAACCCGGTCCTGGCCACCGGGTGGCGGGCCGCGGCCCACGCCTGGAACCTCGTCTCGCGCACCGCGGCCGCCGGGCTCACCGTCGCCGACCACCTGCCGGCGCCCCTCGTCGGGGCCGTCTCGGACGTGGGGCGCGCCGTCCTCGGGGCCGACACGGTGCCCCACTACAGCGCCGACCTCCCCGCCGGGGGACCCGCCCGCAAGCCGCTGGCGGGCACCGTCGGGGCGGACGAGGGAGAGATCCGCGGCGTCTACCTGCCGGCCTGCATCAACGGGATGTTCGAGGCGGGCGGGGACGGCGAGGGCGCGACGCGCGCCTTCATCGCCCTGCTGCAGCGCGCGGGGATCCGGCTGGTGGTGCCCGAGGGGATCGAGTCGCTGTGCTGCTCGACGCCGTGGACGTCCAAGGGCTACCCCGCGGGGCGCGCCGCCATGGCGCACCGGGTCGTCGCCGCGGTGCGGGAGCTCGACCCGGACGGCAGGCTGCCGGTCATCACGGACGCGGCAAGCTGCACCGAGGGCTTCGAGCACATCTTCCGCGACGAGAAGGTCACCTGGCAGACCCTGGATGCCGTCGAGTTCGTCCGGCGCGAGGTCCTGCCCGCCCTGGGTGAGGTCACGCCCCTGGTGGACACCCTGGCCCTGCACCCCACCTGCTCCTCGACCCAGATCGGGCTCAACCCCGCGCTGGAGGCGGTGGCCGCGACCGTCGCGCGGAAGGTGGACGTGCCGCTGAACTGGGGCTGCTGCGGGTTCGCCGGCGACCGCGGGATGCTCCACCCCGAGCTGACCGCATCCGCCGCCGCGCCGGAGGCGCGTGAGGTCAAGGCGCTCCACGCCGACGCCCATGCCTCCTGCAACCGCACCTGCGAGGTGGGGATGACGCGGGCGACCGGGTCGGAGTACCGCCACGTGCTGGAGCTGCTGGAGGAGGCGACCCGGCCGGGACGGCGGGTGCCCGCAGGAGCCTGACCGCGGACACCCGCACCGGGGCGCGGCCTGCGGCCCGGACGAGGTGGGGGCCGCCGCCAGATCAGAACGGACCTCACGGCCCGAAAGGAGCGGACTTCGCGGTCAGAACAGAGCGGACCTCGCCGACGGGGTCAGTGGGTGGGGCCGAACCAGGCCTTCCAGTAGGCGTGGAAATTGAGGTTGCCCCAGCTGGAGCAGGCTCCCCCCGAACCTGACAGGGCATCGTCGTCGGGTTGGTAGGGCGTGTAGTTGTAGAGCCCCGCGGTGGCCTGGTTCGCCATGGTCACCGGCGCCGACCCGCAGTCGGGGTCGGGGTTGTACAGGACGTCGCTCGTCACGCCTGCCTGGAACTCGAACTGTCCGGGGTCCTGCTGGTAGATGCGGAACTGTCGTGCGGCGTACCAGACCTGACGGGCGAACCCCGAGTAGTGGGCGTCGCAGGTGGAGGTGTCGGGGCAGGCGTAGCCCATGGCAGTGTCGTATCGCGCGGCCGACAGGGAGCTCCCCGACGCCGTGATGAGTCCCTGCTCCTTCTGCAGCACGACGAGCAGCACCTGCGGGTTCACCCCGCACCCCGTGGCGGCCTTCGTGATGACCGAGGCCGCCGTGTCCTCCGATGCGCCCTCGAAACCGCCGGGGCAGTATGCGTCGGCGGCGAAGTCCGGGGTCGACTCGGTGTGGTCCGCCAGGCAGGGCGTCCCGTCCGTGCCCGGCACGCAGCCCGCGTTCCATGTCGAGATGAACTGCGCGACCTCGTCCTCGGTCATGGCATCCGCGTCGAAGAAGAGGGCGTCGGAGATGATGCCGCCGGGTTCGAACCCGCTGAAGTCCAGGGGCGGGGTGGTGGGTCCGGCGCCGGCGGTCACCGTGTCGGGATCCGGGCCGGTCGCGTCGCCGTCCTGGGTGCCGGGAAGGGCGGAGCGCACCAGGAGGACGAGCCCCGCCGCGATGAGCGCGAGGAGCCCGAGGACCAGCAGCGTCGCGACACCGCAGCCGGACGACCCACGCCGACCGCGGCGGGTCCCGTGCCGCGCCCGGGACCTCCCCGACCTGCGACGTCCGGCCGGGGGGCCGGTGGCACGGTGCCCGTGTCCCGTCGCGTGCCCCGGAGCCATCAGGGGCGCGCCGGGGCCAGGCGTGCGCGCAGGTGGTCGACGAGG
>NZ_CCXH01000080.1 GCF_000820725.1 Actinomyces polynesiensis
CCGGGGCCAGGCGTGCGCGCAGGTGGTCGACGAGGGCGGGGGTGACACGCTCGACGACCTCGAGTGTCTCCTCGAAGTCCCGGTGGTCCCCGTACCACGGGTCCGGCACGTCCAACGCGCTCCCGGACCACGGGTCCGGGGCCTCCGGCACTCTGGCGCTCCCCGTGGCCCGTGGGTCGAAGGAACGGAACATCCGCAGGTCGACCACGGTGTGGTCCCCGACGGGCGGGTCCACCTCCACGTCGACACCTGCCCTGCGCGCCAGACGTTCGAGTGCCATGAGGTGCTGGCGGGTCATGGCGAGCACGAGGTCCCAGGACCCGAGTTCGGCGGCACGGACCTGGCGCGCCCGGTGGTCGGGAACCCGGTGCCCTGCCTCCCGCAGCACCCGGGCAGCCCTGGGATCGATGGGGTTGCCGTGCTCCTCGTCGGAGATCCCCGCGGAGTCGACGAGGACGTCCAGCCGGTCGGCTGCCACCTGCTCGGAGAGGACCTCCTGGGCCATCGTCGAGCGGCAGATGTTGCCGGTGCACACCATGAGGACTCGCAGGGTCATGGTGCCCATTGTGCCCGACCCGGCCGTGACCGCCCGAGTGGGGAGGACCCGGCAGACGCAGCAGGGCCCCCGTGGGTGGCAGGGCTGCTCGGGAGGCAGGTGGGCCGGCGGGAGCGTGCCGGCCGGGCGGGTGGCGGGTGGAGGCGGGTGGCGGGTGGCGGGTGAGGCGGGTGTCAGATGGAGAGGTAGGCCCGCACGGCCTCGTAGCTGGACCGTGCCGCCCGGGTGGAGTCCATGTGGAAGTCCTGGTCCGCACGCGGGCCGCACAGGTCCGACACCGCACGCACCGAGACCCAGTTGACCCCCATCCCGAAGCACACCTGCGCCATCGCCGCGGTCTCCATGTCGGTGGCCAGGGCGTCGGGGAACTCGGCGCGGACGGGAGCGACGTTGGCAGCCGTCACGAAGGAGTCCCCGGAGACCACCTGTCCGATGCGGACCCGGTGCTCGACGTGGCGCGGGAGGTTGCGCGCCTTGAGGACCGACAGCTCCGGGGAGCGGTAGTCGACGGGCATGCCCGGCACCTGGCCGCGCACGTACCCGAAGGGGGTCGCGTCCGCACCGTTGTAGGTGGTGGACACGCCGACGATGACGTCACCGACCTCCACCTCGGTGCCCAGGCCTCCGGTGGTGCCCCCGGCGATCACCAGGTCGGGGTCGACCATCATGAGGGCACGCGCTGTCGCGGACGCGGAGTTGGCCAGGCCGATACCCGAGGTCACCACCAGCACCGTCGATCCGTCGAGCTCCCCCGTGGTGAAGGTCTGTCGGTGGCGTTCGGCGTCCCCGATCACCACGGTGGAGGCGTCCTCGTCGAGGGCCTCGAGGAACGGACCCGCCTCGATGTCCATGGCGCACTGGATGACGGCGCGGACCCCGCGCCGACTGGGCGCGGTGCTCGTCTGGGAACTCATGTCTTCTCCCGGGTCGGGGCTGGTGTGTGGTCGGGGCTGGTGTGTGGTCGGCGGCAGTGGATGGCCGGTGGGAGTACTCGGTGGGGGCCGGCGCATGGGGGGTGGCGGTGGCTGATCGATGGCGATGCCCGGAGGATCCGTGCACTGCACGGTCGGGACCGGAGGACTGTCAGGACCGGGGAACGGTCGGCGGTCGTGGTGGCAGGGAAGCCACGGATCGGGGTGTCAGGGGGCGGTGACCGTCTCCCACTCGTCCCGGTGCGCGAGGAAGTATCGGACCGCCTCCTGGGCGCCCTCCAGGGAGTGGTTCGCCCCCCACCCGCACTGCACCTCGTTGGCCGCGGGGACCGAGGTGGCGTCGAGGACGTCCCGGAACGTGGCCTCCAGCAGCGGCAGGAACTCGGGTGTCTCCACCCCGAGCACCAGCGCGTAGAAGCCCGTCTGGCACCCCATGGGCGAGAAGTCGATGAGGCGGTCGGTGTGGTCGCGCATGAGCTCGGCGGTGAGGTGCTCGATGGAGTGGACGGTGGGCATCTCCAGGTGGGCGGCATTGGGTTGGGTGAAGCGGACGTCGTACTTGACCAGGACGTCCCCGCCGGGGAGCTCCTTGCGATCGGCGACGCGCACGTAGGGGGCGACCACGTGGCGGTGGTCGAGGTTGAAGGATTCGACGTTCATGCGCTGGACCATGCCCCGAGTCTAGGTGGCACCGCACGGTGGGCGTCGATGTAGCCTCCCCCTGGCGGGCACCCGGGGTGCCGGCCCACCCGGCAGAGTCACCGG
Source organism: Actinomyces polynesiensis (assembly GCF_000820725.1). GTDB lineage: Bacteria > Actinomycetota > Actinomycetes > Actinomycetales > Actinomycetaceae > Pauljensenia > Pauljensenia polynesiensis. The sequence continues at coordinate 2,254 of NZ_CCXH01000080.1, forward strand.
GCGCGCTCGGAGGCGGGGGGACCAGGCATGGGTCCGGTCAAGGGACCGTGGAGGCGTGTGGCGCCCCGCCCGCTGAAGGGCATGTCGACGGAGCCGCCCGCGGATGGTGGCGCGTTCGCGTGGCGGGTCGTGGTGGCCACCGGTCTGTGGGTGGCGGGGGCCGCCCTCACCTACGGGGCCTCGGGGATGTCCTGGTTCGGCGAGCCCGACTACGACCCCCTCTTCGCGGACCCCGTGTGGGGGACGGACCTCCTCCACCGCTCCACCGCACCGGGGGCCGCAGTCGTCGTCATCGGCGGACTGGCCATGGCATGGTGCTGGTGGGCGAGTGGAAGCGCCGGCAGGTCGGAGGGGGCACGCAGGCGGCGGCGTGTCGACCTGGCCGTCCGGGTGTCCGGGATCCTGCGTCCGCTGCTCGCCGTCCTCCTTCTGGCGGGGACGGCACTGTCGGTGCGGGGTCTGGCAACCGGATGGGCCTCGGACTGGGTGGCCTACCCGGGGTGGGTGCGTTCCGTGGTGGCCCAGGTCGCCACCCTGGTCGCCGTGCTGCTGCTGCCGCGTGCCGGTGATCCCCGCCGTTGGGCGGAAGCCGGGTACGGGCGGGTCCGCGTGGGCGCTGCCGCACTCGTCTCGGTGGCCATGCTCGCACTCCCACTCCTGCCCCCGTTGCTGGCGGGCGCCACCGCGGAGGCCTCCCGCACCGCGGCCCCGGAGGGTGCAGGCGCGGAGGGCACCGGTGCGGGGCGGACGGCGGATGCCCCGGCACCGGTGACGGTGACGACCTCGGAGCCGGGGGCCAGCAGTCACTGGGTGCGGGTGTCCGCGCCGCTGGGGTCCACCGGTGCCGCTGCCTCCCCGACCACCTCCGGCGGCGGTGAGGCGGGCGCTGCCACCAGCCCGGTTGTCGCTCCCGCCTCCGTGGCCACCGGCGCGCCGGACGCCGCGACCGAGGAATGGTGGCACCTGTGGCGCGGTGCGACCGGAGCGCACGTCGTCCCCACTGCGACGGGGAACGGCGTGGCCGTCCTCGTCACCAACTCCTCGCCACAGCGCGCGGCACTGGCCGTGCTGGACCGGGCAACGGGCAGGGTCTCCTCGAGGTGGGACACGGACGACCTGCGGGACCGGGGACTGCCCCCTCGCTCCGACTCCGGCCAGGACACGAGGCTCTTCGGCGAGTGGGTGGTCCTCGCGGGAGAGGCCACCGAGTGGACGGGATCCGACGGTTCGGCCATCGGCACCGTCCCCACGGCATCGCAGCGGGAGGAACTGGAGGACACCGAGGTCGACGGGCTCCACGGCCGTTCCACGACGTCCGCGACCTCCTGGTTCGTGGGTGATGACCTCGCCTGCCAGCGACGGGCCCTGGTGGACGCCTCAGGGAGTTGGGTCCACGACGATGACACCGTGGTGGGACTGGAGCTGTGCACCGACACGACCCCGGCGCGTGCCACCCTCCTCGGCATCGACCCCTCGACCGGCGAGGTGCGCTGGCGCACCGCAGTCCCGGGCTTCGACACCTGGGCAGCGGGTCTCGACGGCCCCGTGCCGACGCTCTCCTCGGACACCTGGCCGGTGGAGGCCGAGGTGGGCGGCGGGGAGGGGAGCGCCGGCGGCGCGGACACCTCCGCACGGGCGCCCGCCGACGGGAACGTCGACGAGGGCGGCGCAGTTCGTGGTGCGGACCCGGGGCGCAGCGAGTTCGTCGTCGAGGTGGGCGGCACGGCCCACAGGATCCGGACGGGTTCGGGCGAGGTCCTCGACGCGCGGGGATGACCCCACACAACCGTCCGACGGATCACGCCACAACCGCCCGACGGGTCACCACGTGGCCGTCCCGGCCCTACCGTTGGGGGGAGGACGCCCCCGTCCCGTCGGCGTCCTGTCCCGCACGGTCGTCCCCGAGGAGGAGACCACGATGACCACGTCGCACACGGTCCGCGTCCGCAGGATCTACGAGGATCCCGAGCCCGAGGACGGCGCACGGATCCTTGTCGACCGTCTGTGGCCGCGGGGGATCAGCAAGGTCCGGGCCGACCTGGATGAATGGTGCAAGCAGGTGGCACCCTCTCCGACGCTGCGCAAGTGGTACGGCCACGACCCGCAGAAGTTCGAGGAGTTCCGCCGCCGCTACCTCGTCGAACTGCAGGACGCCGAGCACTCCCCCGCCCTCGCGGACCTGCGGGCCAGGGCCCGCTTGGGTCCCCTCACCCTGCTGACGGCGTCGAAGCGCGCCGACATCTCCGAGGCGGCGGTCCTCCTGGAGGTCCTGACCGGCACCGCCTCCTGACGGCCGGTCGCTCCCGACCGGTGGGCACGTCGGGGACTCGCCAGGTCCGCACCCGGTGTCGGGGCATGGGCTCAGTGGGTCGTCTGGACCGTGCTCCCCGGGCGGATCAGGTCGTGCTGGGAGTAGTAGACCCACCCCTCCGTCGTGGACCCGCCCAGCAGGGTCGGCACCGTGACCGGTGTCAGTCCACGCTTCCTCAGACCGGCGACCACCTCGGGAACCGCATCGACGGTGGTCGGGTAGATGTCGTGCATGAGGATCACCGAACCGCGCGTGGTCGTCGCGAGGACACGGTCGACCACGGCACGGGTGTTGCGGGACTTCCAGTCCTGGGAGTCGATGTTCCACAGGACGATCGCCGCGTGGGTGCGGGTGACCTGCGTCCGCACGGTGTCGTTCCACGCCCCGTAGGGGGGACGGACCAGGACGGGGTCACTGCCCGTGGCCGCACGGACGGCATCCGCCGTGGACTCCAGCTCCTGGAGCTGGGCGGCGGCACTGAGCCCGGTGAGGTCACGGTGGTCCCAGGTGTGGGACCCGACCACGTGCCCCTCGGCCGCCTCCCGTCCGACGAGCTCCGGCTCCTCCGCCACGTGGGTGCCGACCGGGAAGAAGGTCGCGTGCACGTGCAGGTCGCGCAGGATGTCCAGCAACCGGCCGGTGGTGCGCGCATCCGGACCGTCGTCGAAGGTCAGGGCGACGCACGCCGTGACCCGGCAGTCGACGTCCTCTCCGGAGGGCCCGGTGGCACCGGACGCGGTGGGGGTCGATCCGGTCGAGGGAGAGGCGGGACGTTCCGTGGAGGGCCCCGTGGCCGTGGTCCCCGACTGCACCGCACCATCCTCCTGCGAGGACGGTGTCGGGGAGGGGGCGCGGGTGCCGGGGGTCGGGGAGTGGGACACGGAGGCCGTCGGCGTCGGCGATGCGGTGGCGGACGAGCCGGACGGTGCGGTGCTGGGAGTGCAACCCGTGACACCCAGTGCCACGGTGACCAGTGTGGCGGTCACGGCCCTGGTGAACCCGTGTCGCCGTGACCTCACCGTGTCCACCATCCCTCCCGAGCATAGCGAGCCGCTCCGACGGCGCACGCGGAGCGCACCCGGGAGCGGCACAATGTGCCCATGGACCTGCACCTGCCCACCCCACACGGAGAGACCCCTGACCGCCACGACCCTGCGCGCCCCACCCCGGCCGCGCTGGTCGCGGGGCAGGTCGCAGCAGCCGACGCACCCCACCCCCTGTCGGTCTTCGACATGTTCCGCGTCGGGATCGGCCCCTCCTCCTCCCACACCGTGGGACCGATGCGCGCAGGCCTCGCATTCGCGGCGGAACTGGCCGGGTTGTCCGGAACGGGGACGCCGGTGCCCACCCGGGTGCTCGTCGAGCTCTTCGGCTCGTTGGGGGCGACGGGTCGGGGGCACAACACGGACCGCGCAGTCCTGCTGGGGCTGGCGGGCCACGATCCCGCCACGGTCCCGACCAGTGTCGTGGAGTCCGTCCTGCCCGCCATCGCCCGCAGTGGGCGGCTCACCCTCCTGGGGGGTGCAGAGATCCCCTTCGACGTGTCCGAGGACATCCGTTTCCTCCCGCGGACCCGTCTGCCCTACCACGTCAACGCCCTGACCGTCTCCGCCTGGTCCGGGCCCGTCCGCGGCACGGCACCGGCAGCCGGGACCCCGGATCGGGGACCAGCGAGGGACGAGGAAGGGTCGCCCTCGTACGTCCCCGACCGAGGCACGACGGCGTCGCCCTCGTCGGGGGACGGCGACCACGGGGCCGCGCCCCACCGGCCGCTGCTGCGGCGCACCTACTACTCGGTGGGCGGCGGTTTCGTCATGGTGCAGACCAACGACGACCCCGACGATCCCGTGGTGGAGTCCCTGGCCACGCCGGACGCGACCTCGACCCTCGGGGTGCGCGTGCCCCACCCCTTCGCGTCCTCCGTCGAACTGCTCGACCAGTGCACCCGCCACGACCTCTCCATCGCGCAGGTCGTGCGGGCCAACGAGGAGTCGATGCGCGATCCCGCCCGGGTCGAGGAGTACCTCGACCTCGTCGCCGCGGAGATGACCGCCTGCATCGAGGCAGGCGTCTCCGCCACCGGGATCCTCCCGGGTGGGCTCGACGTGCCCCGGCGCGCCCACGCCCTGGCGACCCAGTTGAGGCAGCGTTCCGGGCTGACCGCCGACGGACGCACCCCGTCGGGGGAGGGGACCGCCGCCCGCAGCGGGGCGACGGGCACGACCGGCGCCACGCAGTGGGCCTCCACGCCGGAGGACCCGATGCGTGCCATGGACTGGGTGAACCTCTTCGCCCTGG
>NZ_CCXH01000081.1 GCF_000820725.1 Actinomyces polynesiensis
CTCTTCGCCCTGGCCGTCAACGAGGAGAACGCCGCGGGCCACCGTGTCGTCACCGCACCGACCAACGGCGCGGCCGGGGTCGTTCCCGCGGTCCTGGGCTACCTGGTCGTCTTCTGTCCGGAGGGAGGGGTCGCCCACCCGGCCTCCGCACCCTCGGCCGGGGGCCCCGTCCTGCCCCCGCCGGACCGTCCGCCGACGAGGGCGGCGCGCGTCGTCGCCGCGCGGTCCACGACTTCCTGCTCGCTGCCACCGCCATCGGGGCCCTCATCAAGACCAACGCCTCCATCGCCGGGGCCGAGGTCGGGTGCCAGGGCGAGGTGGGCTCCGCCTCTGCGATGGCCGCGGCTGGTCTGGCCCAGGCCCTGGGGGGCAGTCCCCACCAGGTGGAGAACGCCGCCGAGATCGCCATGGAGCACTCCCTGGGACTGACCTGCGACCCGGTGGGCGGGCTGGTCCAGATCCCGTGCATCGAACGGAACGCCATCGCCGCCGTGAAGGCCATCAACGCGGCACGCATGGCGCTGTGGGGGGACGGGCGGCACACGGTGAGCCTGGACGTCGTCATCGAGACGATGCGCCAGACCGGCAACGACATGCTCTCCAAGTACAAGGAGACCTCCGCGGGGGGTCTCGCGGTCAACGTCGTGGAGTGCTGAGGGACCCGCAGTTCACACGGTCTCGCCCCCGGCACGGTCCCCCCTCGCGGCACCCCTTCGGGGACTCTGGTTCCCGTGAGTGAGGACGACGAGACGACACCCCCGACCTTCATCCCCCAGGACGAGCCGTTCCGTTGGAGGGGGGTCACGGAGCTCCGCTACAAGCAGGACGACAGCTCCCCCTTCTCCGACGTCACGCGCCGGGTCCTCTTCGACGTCGACCGTGGCCTGGGGATCCGGGTCCGTTACTCCGAGGTCGCGCCGGGAGGCTGGTCCACGCTGGAGCACCACGGCCACGCCCACGAGGTCATCCCGATCCGGGGCGAGGGCGACATCCTCGTCCAGGACCACCTGGTCCACGCCCGGCCGCACGACCTCGTCTACATCCCCGGGTGGTCCTGGCACCAGCTCCGGGCCACCGGCGACGAGCCCTTCGGGTTCATCTTCATCGTCACCGCGGAGCGTGACCGTCCCGTCCTCCCCACCCCCGAGCAGATCGAGGAGATCAGGGCCTCCGGCCCCGAGGTCGCGGCGTTCATCCGCCACTGACCGCCACCCCCGCACCCCCGGCGGCACCGCCCGTGCGGTGGTCTCGCCCGCGGTCTCCCCATCCCGGCCCCCGGCGGCCGGCACCAGACACGGAAGGACTCCCGATGACCGAGGGACCCACCACCAGGACGATCCACCTCGCAGGAGGGTGTCTCTGGGGGATCCAGAAGCTCTTCTCCCTGCTGGAGGGTGTCGTCGGGACGGAGGCGGGCTACGCCAACGGACCGGGGGGCGCACCGACCTACGAGGAGGTCTGCGCCGACTCCGGCCACGTGGAGGCGGTCAGGGTCACCTACGACACCTCCCGTCTGGACCTGGCGACCGTCCTCGACGTCTTCCTCGCCGCCATCGACCCGGTCGCCGTGGACCACCAGGGCGATGACGAGGGCGTCCAGTACCGGACCGGCATCTACTGGACCGACGAGGCGGACCTGGTGCCCATCCCCTCGCGAACGAACGACGCCACCACGCCGAACCCCTCGCCATCGAGGTGGCTCCCCTGGAGTCCTTCCACCCGGCGGAGGAGTACCACCAGGACCACCTCGCGAAGAACCCCACCGCCACCTGCCACATCGCCCCCTCCGCATTCGAGCGGGCCGCGTCCACGACCCGTCAGCGCCGGTTCCCACGTGACGACGAGCAGTTGCGGGCGCTCCTGACCCCCGTCCAGTACGAGATCGCCGTGCACGGTGCCACCGAGGCCGACCACAGCGGCGAGTTCGACGAGCACTTCGACCCGGGCCTGTACGTGGACGTGGCGAGCGGGGAACCGCTGTTCGTGTCCTCGCAGAAGTTCGGGGCCGGGTGCGGATGGCCCTCCTTCGCCCGACCCGTCAGTGCGGACGCCGTGGTCGAACGCGAGGACCTGTCCCGCGCACGCACGCGCACCGAGATCCGCTCCGCGGTCTCCGACATCCACCTCGGCCACGTCTTCGAGGACGGGCCCGAGGAACTGGGCGGCCGCCGCAACTGCATCAACTCCGCGGTCCTGCGGTTCGTGCCACGCGACCACATGGAGCAGGAGGGCTACGGCCACCTGGTGGCCCAGGTGGATGCCGAGACCGCGAGGAGCCGTCGATGAGCGCCCTCCCCCACCGTCGCCGCACACAGAACCGACCCAGGACCCTGGGGGGTGTCGTGGTGGAGTCGGGGACCTTCGAGTTCGGGGCGGAGAAGTTCCCCGTCCTCCACGAGCCGATCCCCGCCTACGGCGGCCTGTCCTGGATCGGCAACTTCCGGGAGTACGCCTACCTGACGAAACTGCGCTCCGAGCAGCTGCGCGACATCGGGCCCGCCCTCTCACCCCACTCGGCGTTCCTGCTGTCCCTGGGCGTGGAGACCCTGCCCCTGCGCATGCCCGTCCACGTCGCCAACGCCCGCGCGGTGGCGCAGTGGCTGGACGCGGATGACCGGATCGCCGCCGTGCACTGGGCGGGCCTGCCCGGCCACCACCACCACGACAGGGCCCTGAAGTACCTCCCCGAGGGGCCGGGTTCCGTCTTCTCCTTCGAGCTGGACGGTGACCGGGACCTGGGGAGCCGCTTCATCGAGGGCCTCGAACTGGCCTCCCACCTCGCCAACATCGGGGATGCGAAGACCCTGGTGATCCACCCGGGTTCCACCACCCACGCCCAACTGAGCGACGAGCAGCTCGAGGCGTCGGGAGTGCGTCCGGGGACCGTGCGCATCAGCGTGGGCCTGGAGGACGTGGAGGACATCATCGCGGACCTCGACCGAGGGCTCACCCGCGCGACCGGGAGGAGCGGACGATGAACACCGACGTCCCCACCAGCCACGTGCCACCCAGTTACGTGCCACCCAGTGCCAGCCGCCGCTACGAGATCCTCCAGCGCGCGCGCTCAATCGCCCTGGTCGGCGCCTCGGCGAACCCCTCCCGCGCCTCCTACTTCGTGGCGAGCTACCTCACCCAGGACAGCGGGTACGACGTGTACTTCGTCAACCCCCGGGCCTCGGAGATCCTGGGACGCCCGGCCTTCCCCTCCCTGGCCGACCTCCCCGTCGTCCCCGACGTCGTGGTCGCCTTCCGCAGGACCGACGACCTGCCCGACGTCGCCCGCGACGCGGTGTCGGTGGGTGCGAAGGTGCTGTGGATCCAGCTGGGGTTGTGGAGCGACGAGGCGGCGGCGACCGCGCTGGACGCGGGTCTGGACGTCGTCATGGACCGCTGCATCAAGATCGAGCACGCCCGCTTCCACGGTGGTCTCCACCTGGCGGGCTTCGACACCGGGGTCATCTCCGCGAGGATCCCCTCCGGCCGCTGAGGTCCGTCCCCTTCTCCTGCCGAGGTCCGCTCTGTTCCGGGCGTGAGGTCCGTTCCGTTCTGCCCCCGAGGTCCGCCCTGTTCCGGGCTTGAGGTCCGCCCCGTTCTGCCCCCGAGGTCCGCCCTGTTCCGGGCGTGGGGTCCGCCCCCTTCTCCGGTCGAGGGCAGCCCACCTCCAACGGTCCGCCGATCTCCCCTCCTGTGGTCGGGCCGAGGGACCCGCCGGGAACGGCGCGGGGGGCGGGGGGAGGACACGGCTCTCCCATCCGGG
>NZ_CCXH01000082.1 GCF_000820725.1 Actinomyces polynesiensis
CGGGGGGAGGACACGGCTCTCCCATCCGGGCGAGGAGCGCGGGAGCAACCCCGCCGCGGCAGGCCGGAAGCCGGGCACCGCCCTCCCCGGGGATGACGGGGACGAGGGCGACCACGGGCTCGCCGGGACCGGTCCTCACAGCGGAGGCAGTCTCGAGCACCCGGGACCGCACCTCGCCGGACAGGGGGGCGATGGTCCACCTCGACGCCGGGGCCCACGCTTCCCGGTGCTCCCCGGGCGGACCAGGAGAAACCCGGACCTGCCCCCGGACGTGGTCGCTCCCGATCGTTGCGGCTCCCCCATCCTGGTGCCCGGGACGCTGGGGGCCGCCGACCGCGACGCCGGTGCCGCTGTGGTGCGACACGCCGATGGCGCGGACGGATCCCGGGCGAATCACACGGCTGTTGTCCACAGGGTGTGCACCAGGCACGGAACCTCCGTCCACAACAACCGCGGCTGCCGCCCCCGGGTGCCGGAGGCGCGCGCACACGCCAGATGCACATGCCCCGCGGGACCATGGTGTCGTGGCCGCAACGCCCCTCCACCCGGGGCCCTCCACAGGCCGTCCACACCCTCGGACGGGCTGTCCACAGGAGGGTCCTGACGACACCCCGGACACAACCCCTAGTGGTCCTTCGACACCCCGGACACAAGGTGTAGTGTTGGAACACGTCAAGGGCGGAAGCCGCGCCCCGAGAATGACATGTGTGTGATTACAGGGCCGTCATCCGGACCGGTCACCACTCCCGACAACCAGGACAGGATGGGTGCCCCCATGGCGATCACGGTCTACTCCAAGCCGATGTGCGTGCAGTGCGACGCCACCTACCGGGCGCTCGACAAGCAGGGACTCGACTACCGCTCGGTCGACGTCACCCAGGACGTCGAGGCGCTCGAGTTCATCAAGGGACTGGGCTACCAGCAGGCCCCCGTCGTCATCGCCGGCGAGGACCACTGGAGCGGCTACCGCCCCGACCGCATCAAGGCGGCCGCGGCCGCAGCGCTCGAGGGCGCCGGTCTGCGCGTCGCACAGGCCTGACCCAGCGTCCCGGTCACCCCACAGGTGGCCGGGACAGCTGTCTGACCGGACCCCGGGGCCCACGGCCCCGCCCGACCGGGTGGGAGGATTGCGGGGAGCCGGGCGGACCGGATCACGGACCCCACCCCGACCACCTGAAGGAGGACTCCCGATGATGCCGGCCATCGTCTACTTCTCCTCGGCCACGGGGAACACACGCCGCTTCGTGGAGAAGGTCGGCTACCCGGCGGAACGCATCCCCCTGCGTGCCCACGACCCGTTCCTCCACGTCGACCACGACTACGTGCTGGTGGTCCCCACCTACGGCGGGGGCAACACGAGCGGGGCCGTCCCCAAGCAGGTCATCAAGTTCCTCAACGACCCCACCAACCGCAGCCACTGCCGGGGAGTCATCTCCTCGGGCAACACGAACTTCGGCACGGCATACTGCCTCGCGGGGGACATCATCTCCGCGAAGCTCCACGTCCCGCACCTCTACAAGTTCGAGCTCCTCGGAACCCCTGAGGACGTCTCCCGAGTTCACGAAGGACTGAGCGAATTTTGGTCGAGAACCTCACCGACACCGGCGTAGAAGAGGCCCCCAACCCCGAGTTGGACTACCACTCCCTCAACGCGCAACTGAACCTCTACGACGCCGAGGGCCACATCCAGTTCGACGCCGACCGCCAGGCCGCGCGGCAGTACTTCCTCACCCACGTCAACAAGAACACCGTGTTCTTCCACGACCTGGAGGAGAAGCTCAAGTACCTCGTCGACGAGGGCTACTACGAGGCCCACGTCATCGAGCAGTACGACTTCGCCGACGTCAAGGACCTCTACCGCAGGGCCTACGCCTACAAGTTCCGCTTCCCCACCTTCCTGGGGGCCTTCAAGTACTACACGTCCTACACGCTCAAGACCTTCGACGGCACCCGCTACCTCGAGCGCTTCGAGGACCGCGTCACCATGGTCGCCATGTACCTGGGCAACGGGGACATCGGGACCGCACGCGCACTGGTCGACGAGATCATGTCGGGCCGCTTCCAGCCGGCCACCCCCACCTTCCTCAACGCCGGCAAGGCCGCACGCGGTGAGCTCGTGTCCTGCTTCCTCCTGCGCGTGGAGGACAACATGGAGTCCATCGCCCGCGGCATCAACTCCGCCCTCCAGCTGTCCAAGCGCGGCGGCGGGGTGGCGCTGTCCCTGACGAACCTGCGCGAGGCCGGGGCGCCGATCAAGAAGATCCAGAACCAGTCCAGCGGGGTCATCCCCGTCATGAAGCTGCTGGAGGACTCCTTCTCCTACGCCAACCAGCTGGGGGCCCGTCAGGGTGCGGGAGCCGTCTACCTCAACGCCCACCACCCCGACATCATGTCCTTCCTGGACACGAAGAGGGAGAACGCGGACGAGAAGATCCGCATCAAGACCCTCTCCCTGGGCATCGTCATCCCCGACATCACCTTCGAGCTGGCCAAGCACAACGAGGACATGTACCTCTTCAGCCCCTACGACGTGGAGCGCGTCTACGGGGTGCCCTTCACCGAGATCTCGGTGACGGAGAAGTACCGCGAGATGGTCGAGAACCCGAGGATCCACAAGAAGAAGATCAACGCGCGCCGCTTCTTCCAGACCGTCTCGGAGATCCAGTTCGAGTCCGGCTACCCCTACATCGTCTTCGAGGACACGGTGAACCGCGACAACCCCATCAAGGGGCGCATCACGATGTCGAACCTGTGCTCGGAGATCCTGCAGGTCTCGGAGGCCTCCACCTACAACGACGACCTCTCCTACTCCCACGTCGGCAAGGACATCTCCTGCAACCTGGGGTCCCTCAACATCGCCAAGACGATGGACTCCCCCGACTTCCCGCGCACCATCGAGACCGCCATCCGGGGGCTCACCGCCGTCTCGGACCTCTCCGACATACAGTCGGTGCCCTCCATCGCGCGCGGGAACGCCATGAGCCACGCCATCGGCCTGGGGCAGATGAACCTGCACGGCTACCTGGCCCGCGAGCACGTGTACTACGGCTCCCCGGAGGCACTGGACTTCACGAACATGTACTTCCTGGCGGTCGCCTACGAGGCCATCCGCGCCTCCAACCGGATCGCCCGCGAGCGCGGGGAGTCCTTCGCCGGCTTCGAGGACTCGAAGTACGCGAGCGGGGAGTACTTCACCAAGTACATCGAGGGCACCTGGGAGCCGACCACCGACAAGTGCCGTGAGCTCCTGGCGAAGTCCTCCATCCACATCCCCACCGCGGATGACTGGCGCCAACTGGCCGCCGACGTCGCGGAGTTCGGGATGTACAACCAGAACCTCCAGGCCGTGCCCCCCACCGGGTCGATCAGCTACATCAACAACTCGACCTCCTCGATCCACCCGATCGTGTCCAAGATCGAGATCCGCAAGGAGGGCAAGATCGGGCGCGTCTACTACCCGGCACCCTTCATGACCAACGACAACCTCGAGTACTACCAGGACGCCTACGAGATCGGGCCCGAGAAGATCATCGACACCTACGCGGCGGCCACCCAGCACGTCGACCAGGGCCTGTCACTGACGCTCTTCTACCCCGACACCGTCACCACGCGCGACCTCAACAGGTCCTACATCTACGCCTGGCGCAAGGGCATCAAGACCCTCTACTACGTCCGCCTGCGCCAGATGGCGCTGGAGGGAACCGAGGTCGAGGGCTGCGTGTCCTGCATGCTCTGACCTGCACACGTACGAGGGCGACGCCCCCGCACCCGGGACAGACCTCCCGGTGCGGGGGCGCCCTCGTGCGTGGGGGCTGCGGTGGGCCCGACCTCCCGGCACAGGTGCGGGGACGCCCTCGTGCGCGGGGTCTGCCGGACCCTATGATGGCGGCAGCATCCCCGACCGACGGAAGGGACACCATGTCCAACCCCTATGCCTCCCCCGAGCCCAACGGACAGCAGCCCCAGCAACCCCAGCAGCCGAGTTGGTCCGCCCAGCAGCCGGTCCCTCCGGTGCAGCCGGTCCAGCCCCAGGGCGAGTGGGGCCAGGGAACACCCGGCCAGCAGGAGGCGTGGGGGCAGTCCGGTGGCTACGCGCAGCAGGGTCAGCAGCAGGCCTGGGGCCAACCGGGGTACGGGCAGTACGGGCAGTACGGGACCGCCTCCCTCGTCGAGGCCGACCGGATCCGCTCCAACTCGACCATCGTGCTGGTCCTGGGCATCCTCGGCCTGGTGCTCATCGGCCTGTTCGGGTCGATCCCGGCGTGGGTCTGGGGCAACTCCCTGATCCGGCAGGCCGAGGAGGCCGGACTGCCCGACGACGTCACCCAGAACGCGCGCATCGGCAAGATCCTCGGCATCATCGCCGTCGTCCTGTGGGGACTGGGCATCGTCCTCGCCATCATCCTGGTCATCGGTTTCGGCGTCCTCGCGTCGAACACGGGCGGGAGCTACTGACCTTCCCCTCCTCCGGGCCCGGCCGTGCAGAACCTAGGCTGGAGCCATGACACCGCGCCCCGACTCCTCCGGACCCCGTCGCAGCTCCCACGGTGAGGACCGTCCCCTGCGACGACGCAGCGGATCCGACCAGGACCTCATCGCCGACCTGCGCAGGCTGGACGGACGCAACTACGGCGCCTACAAGTCCGTGACGGGGGACTGGGACTACGGGGACTTCTCGCTGGCCATCGACCACGTCCAGTCCGACCCGTACGCCCCGCCCTCGTCCCTGCGGGCCATCGCGGAGCCCGCCCGGATGGGGCTGCCCGCGGACTGCCTGGGCACCGTCGACCAGCGCCTGGCGGTGGCCGACTTCCTCGTGCGCGCCCTGGCGGAGTCGATCCGGGGCCACGCGCCCTCGGGGGACGTCCACGTCGTGCGCGTCGGGCAGGAGGTGCTCCAGCGCTCGGCCTGCACCGTCACGCCCGACCGCGTGGAGATCCGCTTCCAGGTCCGCATGCCGGCGCGGGGTCGGACCATCCAGGGGGGAGCCGCAGCCCGCCTCTTCGACCTCGACGTCCCCGATGCGGTCATGGCCGCCTTCGACTTCGTGTCCCAGCAGGGCGGGGGTCGGGTCGACGCCCTGCGCTCCCACGTCCACGCGCTCGAGGACCACCGGGCCCTGCAGGAGGCGCTCAGCGCGAACGGGTGGATCGCCTTCGTCGCCGACGGCGCGGTCCTGGCACGTCGCTCGGGCATCTCCCAGCTGCCCATGGAGGACTCGGTCGTCTTCTCCTCCCCCGACTCCCTGCGCCGCGAGGTCCTGCTGCCCCATGCGGGCGCCGTGTCCGGAATGGCCCTGGAGCCGGGTGTCACGGTCATCGTGGGCGGGGGCTACCACGGCAAGTCGACCCTGCTGGGTGCCCTCCAGCGCGGGGTGTACCCGCACGTCCCCGGGGACGGACGCGAACTGGTGGCGACCCTGCCCGACGCCATGAAGGTGCGCGCGGCCGACGGGCGCGCGGTGACCGGGGTGGATGTCTCCGCCTTCATCAACCACCTGCCCGGGGGAGCCGACACCACTCGTTTCTCCACGGAGAACGCCTCCGGGTCCACCTCGCAGGCGGCCTCGCTCGTGGAGGCCGTGGAGCTCGGCTCCCCCCTGCTGCTCATCGACGAGGACACCTCGGCGACGAACCTCCTCATCCGCGACGCCCGCATGCGCGAGCTCGTCCACGCGGACAAGGAGCCGATCACACCGCTCGTGGACCGCATCGCGGGCCTGTCCCGCGAGCGCGGGGTGTCCACGGTGTTGGTCATGGGCGGGTCCGGGGACTACCTGGACGTCGCCGACCGCGTGCTCATGCTCGACACCTACCGCTGCCTGGACGTCACCGCGCGGGCCAGGGAGGTGTGCGCGGCGATGCCGCGGGAACGCTCGGACGTCGAGGGCTTCGACGAGGTCGCCGCGCGCACGCCGTTGCGTGCGCGCGGGGGTGCGGAACGCCCCAAGACCAAGGCCACGGGCCTCGACCAGGTGGTCCTGGACCGACAGACGGTGGACCTCGCCGATGTCGAGCAGGTCGTCGACCCCGGCCAGACCGAGGCCATCGCCTGGGCGATGCGCGGGCTCCTGGAGGACGTCTTCGACGGGCACACCACCCTGGCCGCGGGTCTGGACCGCATCGAGGCCCTCCTGCGCGAGCAGGGCCTGGACGGGCTCACCCGCTTCGGTGCCCGGCAGTACCCCGCCTTCCTGTCCCGTCCCCGTCGGGTGGACCTCGGGGCGGCCGTGAACCGCTACCGGGCCCTGCACCTGGCGTGAGGCCGGGTGGGCCCCCGCACCCGCGTGGTCCCGGTCACCCTGAGTGCCGCCCCCCGGGATCTTCCAGGGATGTCCCCCATGTCCTGAACCCCTCCTGAGGTGTGACGATCGAAGCACACCAGAAGGAGCACCCATGTCACACACGACCATCCCCCTGTCCGGTCCCGCGGGGCGTCCCCCCGCAGTCGCCACCGCCGTCGTCTCCCTGCGGGAGGTGACGAAGGTCTACGGCAGCGAGCAGACGCGCGTGGTGGCCCTCGACGGAGTCGACGTCGACTTCGAGCAGGGACGCTTCACCGCGATCATGGGGCCGTCCGGGTCCGGCAAGTCGACGATGCTGCACGTCCTGGCCGGTCTGGACTCCGTCACCTCGGGCAGTGTCGAGGTCGAGGGCACGGACCTCACCGGACTCTCCGACGACGCACTCACCCGACTGCGCCGGGACCGCATCGGGTTCGTCTTCCAGAGCTTCAACCTGGTCCCCACCCTGGACGCCCGCGCCAACATCCTGCTGCCCCTCAAGCTCGCCGGTCGACGTCCCGACGGCGCCTGGTTCGACCAGGTCGTCGCCGCACTCGGGCTGGGCGACCGGCTCTCCCACCGTCCCTCCGAACTCTCCGGCGGGCAGCAGCAGCGCGTGGCCGTCGCCCGCGCCCTCGTCATGCGCCCCGCCGTGATCGTCGCCGACGAGCCCACCGGCAACCTGGACTCCGCCGCCTCCCGGGAGGTCCTGGGTCTCCTGCGCGACGCGGTGGACCACCTCGGCCAGAGCGTCATCATGGTCACCCATGACCCCTCCTCGGCCGCCGCGGCGGACCGGACCCTCGTGATGAGGGACGGCCGTATCCGGGCCGACCTGGACCGACCCTCCGTCGAGGAACTGGGGACGGTCGGACTGTGAACGAGCTGCTGCGCGCCAATGTCCGCCAGCACGGACGCCGCTACGTGGCCACGGGCGTCGCCGTGGCGATCTCGATGGCCTTCGTCCTGCTGTGCCTGATGTTCACCCAAGGTCTGGCCGACACCCTGAGTGCCTCGATCCGCGACTCCTACACCGGGGTGGCAGTGGTCGTCGACGAGGACCCCGCGGCCTCCGACTCCCCTGACATGGACGCCCTGGCGACCGAGCTGCGCGGGACACCCGGGGTCGCGTCCGTCGCCGAGCGCACCTCCGGATGGACCGAGCTGCGTTCGTCCTCGGCCCGCCTCCAACGCCAGGTGGCCGTCCTGCTGGACCAGCCCTTCCAGCAGCCCGACATCGTCACCGGCACCGAACCGGACTCCGCGCAGGGCATCCTCCTCGACCAGTCGGCGGCGGACCAGCTCGGCGTCTCCGTCGGCGGGCAGGTCGACGCGGTGGTCACCACCGGCACCGGGGACGGGACCGTCACCACCACGACGGTGCCCGTGACCGTCACCGGCATCAGCGCGACCGACCGCTTCGGTACCCCCACGGTCGGGGTGACCCCGGAGGGGATGCGGGCCGTCTCCTCCGCCGTCCAGGTCGACTCCCTGCTGGTGGCAGCGGAGACCTCCGATCCCGGTGCCACCACCCAGGAGGAGCTCGCCGACACGATCACCCGGACCCTCGGCACCGACCCCGGAGTGCGGGTCCGCACGGCCGGGGCCGCGCTGGACAATGACCTCGCCGGCGCCAAGCTCGGCGAGGGGACCATGACCGCGATGCTGTTGACCTTCCCCCTCATCGCCCTGCTCGTCGCCTCGATCGTCGTCTCCTCGACCTTCCAGGTCGTCCTGCAGCAACGTCGGCGCGAGCTCGCCCTTCTGAGGACCGTGGGTGCGACCGCCCGCCAGGTCCGACGTCTCCTCCTCACCGAGACACTCGTGGTGGGCGCGGTGTCCTCCCTCGTCGGTGTGGTGGCCGCCCTCCTGCTCGGGTCGTGGGGACTCTCCGTCACGGGTATGTCGGACTCCTTCGTCCGGGCCCTGGCCGGGGTGCGTCCGGTGACGGTCGTGGGGGTGTGGGTGCTCGGCACCGTCCTCACCACCGTGCTGGGAATGCGTCCCGCCCTCGCCGCGGCCAGCGTGCCACCGATGGTGGCCCTCCAACCGGAGGACGAGGCCGGCGCGGGTGCACGCCGGGTCGGACGGCTCCGCGCAGTGATCGGGGCGCTCCTGACCCTGGCCGGCGGAGGACTGGTCTGGGCAGGGCTGCACATGGAGGACACCTCCCGCGGCTTCCTCGTGGTGCTGGGTGCCTGCATGCTGTGCCTCGTCGGCCTGTTGCTGCTGTGCACCCTCCTCCTGCCCGCGCTCACCCATGCACTCGGAGGAGTCGGGAGGGGTCCGGTGGCAGGCATGGCACGCGAGAACACCCTGCGGAACCGACGGCGCACCGCTGCCACGGGAACGGCCATCGTCATCGGGGTCACCCTGATCACCACACTGCTCGTGGGGACCGGGTCCCTGCGCACCTCCGTGTTCGACCGGCTGGACGCCTTCGCCCCGATCGACGTGGTCGCCTCCACGACCACGGGAACGCTGGACGAGGACCTCGTCGGGCGCATCGCCGGGGTCGAGGGGGTCGAGGCCACCGCCGTCGAGCGATCCGCGACCGGGAGCATCGACGCCGACGATGGGCAGGGGACCGAGACCGTCTCTGTCCTCGGTGAGCCCGACCTGTCGGGAGTGGCCCACTCGGCGATCGAGGCACCCGGCGCCGACCAGGTGTTCCTGCCCACCGACCGCACGCAGGACGGATCACGGGTGAGCGTGTGTGTCGGGACGGGCAACTGCCGGACCCTGTCCGCGGTCGGGAGCGAGCGGGTCCAGTGGGGACAGGCCGTGGTCGCCAGCTCCGTCCTGTCGGACCTGGCGCCGGGTGCCGCCGTCACGGCCGTGGACATCCGGCTCTCCGAGGACGCCGATGTCGACGGGGTCCAGTCCGCGATCCTCTCGCTGGACAACTCCCTGGACGTCTCGGGGGCGGCGCCCCTGCGCGCCCAGTTCACGCAGATGATCAACACGATGCTCGTCGTGCTGCTGGCGCTGCTCGGGGTCTCCGTCCTCGTGGCGCTGGTGGGGGTCACCAACACCCTGTCCCTGTCGGTGGCGGAACGCACCCGCGAGAACGGGCTCCTGCGGGCGTTGGGCCTCACCCGACGCCAGATGAAGCGGATGCTCCTGGACGAGGCGCTCATGATATCGGGGGCCGGAGCGGCCGTCGGCATGGTGCTGGGCGTCGCGTTCGGGCTGATCGGCACCGAGGCGGTCACCGCAGCCTCGGGCATCCCTGCCGTCCACACCCTGCCCTGGTGGCAGCTGGCGCTGGTCGTGGTGGTCATGGTGGCAGCAGCGGTCGTGGCCTCGTGGTGGCCCGGGCGGAGGGCCGCTCGGACCTCTCCGGTGGAGGCGCTGGCAGCAGAGTGACCGCACCGCACCGTGCCGGTATCCCGGGGGCGACCCCGCGGGCACCGGCACGCCGTCGTCCCGCCCGGTCACCCAGGCGCTGACCGGGCTCGCTGGCACTCATCGGGGCGACGCGTCCCCCGGACTGCTCCGTCCCCCGGCCAGCTCCGTCCCGGGCAGGGGCACGCCCGGTGCTCCCCGGCAGGCACATGCCACGCGGCACTGGGCAGGGGCGCGCCACTTGGTGCGGTTCAGGGGCATGCCTCGCGGTCCCGGGCACGGGCTCGCCACGCGGTGCCGTGCACCTCAGTCCTGCGAGGACCTCGCGACCAGGCGCAGCAGGCGGGTGAGTTCCCGGCGGTCCGCCTCTCCCAACGGGGCCACCAGGTCCCGTGCCGCCTCCTCCCGCGCCCGGGCGGCGGTCTCCAGGGCATCCCGCGCACGGACGGTGGGCGTCACCACCTGGGCACGCCGGTCATGGGGGTCCCTGGATCGCTCGACGAGGCCCCGCTCCTCGAGGGCGTCGACCACGCCCGTCGCGGACCGGGGAGCGATGCCGAGGAGTTCCGCGAGCTGCCCGGGACGCATCGGCCCGTGGGCGACGAGCTGGCGGAGGGCGCGCACCTGGTGCATGGGCGGGGACCCGGCATCCATGTGCTCGCGCATCCCCTGCCGGTAGAGCCGCAGGGTCCGGTGGAGGAGCTCCGTCAGCTCGACGTCGGGCGTCAGTCCGTCGCCGTCGGGGCACGAGCGGTCCGCCGACGGGGTCGACTGCCCGGAGGGATTGGGGGCCGCGGCGGACCCGGGATCCACGGCAGGGACGGTGTCCGCGGCGGGCACGGTGTCCGCGGCCGACGCAGGGCTGACGGCAGGCACGGCGTCCCTGGCCGGTGTGGGCCCCTCCCCCTCAGATGCGCGCGGGCGTCGGACACCACCAGCAGGCGGGCCCGCCGGGGTCTGGTCGTCGTGTGGCACAGCTCAATCTTGCCACACACTCATAGTGAGGCATACTCACTATATCGACGGGTTGCCCCACCCGTTGAGGGACACGCCCTCGTCCCCGCCGGACCGCCCACCCGTTCCCGGCGTCTGCCCCGCCGGACCGAACGGCCCATCCACTCCCGGCAGCAACCGCGCCGGACCGGGTCGACCCCACCGCGGCGAGACCGACCCACGTCCGCTGCCGGGCCCGGTCCCGCACCGCGGCGCCCCTCGCACACCCACACCGTCCGCGTGTCCGCACGCCATCCACCTGCCCGCACCCTCCCCGTGCCCGCACGACCCAGGAGGTCACCATGAACCACACACCCACACCCGGCGGAGGGGGTCCCCTCCGCACGTCCCGGGCCAGCGCGGACGACCGCGCCCAGGTCGCCACCTCCCCCGTCAAGTGGCGCAGGGTCTGGGCGCTGCTGCGCCCCCACCGCCTCGCGCTCGCCACCGTCGTCGTGCTCATCGTCGCCTCCTCACTGGTCTCGATGGCCCAACCCTTCCTGCTCCGGGCCACCGTGGACCGCGCCATCCCCGACGGGGACGTGCGCCTGCTGGTGGTGCTCGTCGGCGGGATGGTCGGCGTCGCCCTCGTCTCGCAGGTGATGGGGGTCGTCCAGACCCTCGTCTCGACGCGGGTGGGCACCTCCTTCATGCACCAGCTGCGCACGAAGGTCTTCGACCGCCTCCAGGACCAGTCCCTGGGCTTCTTCACCCGGACCCGTGGCGGCGAGATCACCTCCCGCCTGCTCAACGACGTCGGGGGGCTCGGCGGTGTCATCACCGACGTCGCCACCGGCATCGCGGCGAACCTCACCACTGCTGTGGCCACCGCCGTCGCGATGGTCGCCCTGTCGTGGCGCCTGTCGCTCCTGTCCGTGCTGGTGGTCCCCGTGGCCGTGTGGGTGACGCGCCGCGTCTCCCTGGCCCGGCGCGACGTCACCGCCCGCCAGCAGCAGGCCCTGGCCGAACTCACCGTGTCGGTCGAGGAGTCCCTCTCCGTGTCGGGGGCGCGACTGATCCGCACCCTGGGGCTGCGTGAACGCCGCACCGAGGAGTTCTCCGGCATCTCCCGCCACCTCGCCGACCTCGAGGTGGACGCCCGCATGGCCGGTCGGTGGCGCATGGCCACCGTCCAGGTCGTCTTCGCGACGATCCCCGCCCTCGTCTACCTGGTCGCCGGACTGCCCGCCACGGGCGGCGGCATGACGATCGGGACGCTCATCGCCTTCTCCGCCCTGCAGTCGACCCTCTTCCGACCCCTGATGGGACTGCTCAACACCGGCTCTGACTGGGTGACCTCGACGGCGATCCTCTCCCGGGTGTTCGGCTACATGGACCTGCGCACGGACGTGCCCGAGCCGGCGACCGACCTCGCACGACCACTCCCCGCCCACCCCGCCGCCACCCTGCGCTTCGACCACGTCACCTTCCGCCACCCCGGCGCCCCGGTCGACGCCGTCCACGACGTCTCCTTCGAGCTGGGGCACGGCCGCACCCTGGCCCTGGTCGGGGAGACCGGGTCGGGCAAGTCCACCGTGGCCGCCCTCGCCGACCGCCTCATGGACCCCTCCTCCGGCACCGTGACGCTGGACGGCGTGGACCTGCGCGACCTCACCCGCCGCGACCTCACCCGCGTCGTCGGCATGGTCAGCCAGGAGACCTACCTGGTCCACGACACCATCGCCGCGAACCTGCGCCTGGCCCGACCCGACGCCACCGACGAGGAGCTGTGGGAGGCACTCGGGGTCGCCCGGCTGGCCGACACGGTGGCCGCGACCCCCGCCGGGCTCGACACGGTCGTGGGAGCGCGGGGCCACCGCTTCAGCGGCGGGGAGCAGCAGCGACTCGCCATCGCCCGCACACTCCTGGCCGACCCGGCACTGCTGATCCTCGACGAGGCGACCAGCGCGCTGGACAACCGCACCGGGCACGAGCTCCAGGACGCCCTCGACCGCCTCTCCCGGGGACGGACCACACTGACCATCGCCCACCGCCTGACCACCGTCGTGGACGCCGACGAGATCCTCGTCCTCTCCGGGGGACGGGTCGTCGAGCGGGGACGCCACGAGGACCTGGTGCGTGCCGGGGGTGCCTACGCGGACCTGTGGGGTCGCGCACCGGCAGTGGCGGCCTGAACGATCCCGGGCACCCGGCGCAGCGGGTCGCCGGGTCCGTGGAGAAGGACGGCTGCGGGGCGCCGGGCCGGGACCGACCGGGCCGGGGCTCCCGGGGGGAGGACGGACGAGGACGAGGACGGGACCGTGCACGAGGCCGGGGACGGGACCACCGCACACGAGGGCGGGACCCGCGACCTCCCCCGGCCTCAGACCCCCAGGAAGTCCCTCCACCGCGGCAGCTCGCGACGTGCCTGGGCCAGACCGGCCTCATAGGTCCGCTCCAGGCGGGGGCGCCGCTTCTCCGTGTTGTTGATGTGCAGGTCCTCGGGCACGAAGACCATGGCCCGCCCCTGGGCCTCCAGCTCGAAGAGGTGCCGGCGCGTCGCGTTGTAGCGACCGGGCCTGGCGAGGATGCCCTCGGCGACGGAGGGCAGGTCGCGGTAGCGCCGACGGAACCACGTGGGGGAGGGGAAACGTTGGGCGCCCTTGACGTAGTTCCGCGAACGGGTGAGGACCACGAAGAACTTCTCGTACCCGTCACGTTCGGCGACGTCGAGCGGGATCCCGCCGTCCGGGCCCAGCGCCCCGTCGACGTGGACCTCCCCGTCGATGGTGACCGGCGGCATGAGGACGGGCAGCGTCGAGGACGCGCGCACCCGCACCGTGAGGTCCTCCAGGGTGGACATGTCCTCCTTGGTGAACCAGACCTCCTCGCCCCGCGTCGCGTTGAAGGCCCCCACCCGCACCTGCATCGGGTTGTCACGGTAGGTGGCCCAGTCGAAGGGCAGCCACTCGTCGGGCAGGGACGTGTGCTCGTAGATGTGGGCGGCGTTGAAGTAGCCGTCCCCACGCAGGAAGGAGCGCACCCCTCCGAACTCCGGGTCGGAGACGATGTCGACGAAGGAACGCCGCGCCCGCGCCGGGTCGCGGGAGACGTAGTTGCACACGTGGGTGGAACCGGCGGAGATCCCCGAGACCCAGTCGAAGTGGATCCCCGCCTCCAGGAGGGTGGCGACCACGGGGGCCGTGTAGGTGCCGCGCATGCCCCCGCCCTCGAAGACCAGCGCCGTGTCGTGCACATTGGTCGTCAGTGCTGCCGTCATGCGTCCACCACCGGGTCCACCGTCCGCTCCCTCCGTGGGCTGCCGTCCAGGAGCAGAGTAGTGGGTCCGGGGCACGTCCCCGGCCCGGGTCTAGGGTGGTGGACCATGAGTGCGTCCTCCACCGATTCCCTCCCCTCCGCGCCCGCGACCCCCGGGATCCCGCCCCTCGCGCCACGACGCCCCGGCGCCCCCCGCACCTTCCACGGGGACTCCTTCGCGGACCCGTGGGAGTGGCTGCGCGACAAGGAGGACCCCGAGGTCCTCGCCCACCTCGAGGCCGAGAACGCGTGGACGGACCGCGTCACCGCCCCCACCCGCCCGCTGCGCGACAGGCTCGTCTCCGAGTTCCGGGCGCACACCGTGGAGACCGACACGACGGTCCCCGTGCGCGAGGGCGACTGGTGGTACTTCTCCCGCACCACCGAGGGCCACTCCTACCCCTCTCACCACAGGGTCCCGGTGGACACCACCGCCCCCGACCCCGCCGTCCCGGTGGTCCTCCCCGGTGCGCCCCTGCCCGGGGAGCAGCTCCTGGTGGACGAGGAGGTCTGCGCGAGAGGCCAGGAGTTCTTCCGTCTCGCCTCCCTGTCCCCCTCCCCCGACGCCACCCGCATCGCCTGGCAGCGCGACCTCGCCGGTGACGAGCGCTGGACGGTCGTGGTCCAGGACGTCGCCTCCGGGGAGGTCCTGGACGAGGGCGTGACCGGCACGGGGCAGGGTCTGGCCTGGTCGGCGGACGGACGCTTCCTCCTCTATCCGCGCGTCGACGACGCCTGGCGCCAGCACCAGCTGTGGCTCCACGAGGTCGGGGCGGAGCCCCGCACCGACCGCCTGGTCCTCGAGGAGCCCGACGAGCGCTTCGCCCTGTACTTCGCGCCCTGCCGCGACCGCGCCTGGGTGGAGGTCATCTCCGAGTCCACCACCACTTCCGAGGTCTGGCTCTGGCCCACGGCCCATCCCGACTGCGCCCCGGTCCCGGTGACCGGACGCACCCGCGACGTCCTCGTCGACGTCGAGCCCGCGGGGGACCACCTCCTGCTCGTGCACTCGGCGACCTCCCGGGAGGGCACGCTCGCCGCGGCGCCGCTGCCCGGTGACCTCGCCCCCTTCCTCCACCCCCTCGGCGAGGGCGCCGCCGGGGACGGCCCCCACGATGCAGTGCCGACCGACGGCAGCGGGGAGGAGGGGATCCCAT
>NZ_CCXH01000083.1 GCF_000820725.1 Actinomyces polynesiensis
GGGAGGAGGGGATCCCATCGGGCGTCGGGCCCCACGACGGCGCGAGGCCCACGTCCACCGGCACCCGACGCGAACTCCTGGCCCCGCCCTCCTCCTGGGTCCCCCTGCGTGAGGCCGACGAGGGCGAACGCCTGCTCGGCGTCGAGGCCTTCTCCACGTTCATGCTGCTCAGCCTGCGCTCGGGTGGACTCACCCAGATCGAGTACCGGCTGCGCGACGGGGCACCCGGGGACGTCCCTCTGCCCGCGGCCGGCCTCGTCGACGTGTGGGGAGCCGGCCAGCGGGTCGCCTCCGACACACCGGTGCGCACCATCGAGTCCGCTGCGGGCCCCCGCTTCGAGGACACCACCTTCCGGGTCGAGCACCAGTCCCTGGTCGTCCCCCCGCAGGTCCTCGAGGTCGACCCCCGCACGGGTGGGCGTCGCGTGCTCAAGGAACTGGAGGTCCCCGGGTGGGACGCCACCCGGTTCGTGGAGGAGCGCCACTGGGTGACGGCCCGCGACGGTCACACCCGGGTGCCGGTGTCCCTCGTGCACCGACGCGACGTCAGCGCGGACTCGACCGCGCCGGGATGGCTCTACGGCTACGGGTCCTACGAGGTCTCCATGGACCCGTTCTTCTCGGTGATGCGCCTGCCACTGCTGGAGCGCGGCGTCGTCTACGCCATCGCGCACGTGCGCGGGGGCGGGGAACTCGGCCGTGCCTGGTACGAGGACGGCAAGCTGGAACGCAAGCCCCACACCTTCACCGACTTCGTCGACGTGGCCCACTGGATGGTCTCCTCCGGGTGGGTCGCCCGTGGACGGCTCGCGGCCGAGGGACGCTCGGCGGGGGGTCTGCTCATGGGCGCGGTGGCGAACCTGGACCCGGCCGCCTTCCGGGTGGTGCTGGCCGGTGTGCCCTTCGTGGACGCCCTCACCACGATCCTCGACCCCTCCCTGCCCCTGACCGTGGGTGAGTGGGAGGAGTGGGGCAACCCGATCGAGTCGGAGGAGATCTACCGGGTGATGAGGTCCTACAGCCCGTACGAGAACGTCCGCGACCACGTCCGGTACCCGGCGGTGTTCGCCTCGACCTCACTCAACGACACCCGGGTGTTCTTCGTCGAGCCCGCGAAGTGGGTGCAGCGCCTGCGCGAGGCCGCCACCAACGACCCGGTCTCCCGCCCGATCGTCCTGCGCACGCAGATGGTGGCCGGGCACGCCGGGAAGTCCGGGCGCTACGGAGCCTGGGACTCACGCGCCGAGGAGTACGCCTTCGCGCTCGGTCAGCTGGGGGTCACCGACTGACGCGCGGTCCCCGGGGAGTGGCCGGTCACCGACGCGGGGGACCGCGCTCCTGTCGTCGCGGAGGACCGGAGGGCGCCGGCCGACCGGGAAGGAGTGACGTCACACGGCGACAGGGCCACACGGCCCGGGAAAAGGGTGAGATCCGGGCACCCGCCTGTGCCCGGACCACGCACCGGTGACGGCCCCGCCGCCCCGCGGACCGCCCGGGTACCACGCTAGGCACACGGTCCGGACCCGTCGAGGTCTCACTTCTTGTACATGACGTGAGTCGGCTCAGTCGCTGCGGACGCTCCCGTCAGCGGCGAGTGAGAGGTGGGTCCCCTCCCCCACCACGGTGGCCACGGCACTGCGTCCCGGTGGCAGCACGCGCACGACCACCCGACCGCGCTCCACCGCTCCGAGCGCACGGACGACCTCGGGCACGAGCACCGCTGCGAACTCCCCACCCCCGCTCGCCTCCGCCCCGTCGTCGAGGAGGACCACCTCCACACCGCGTGCGCGGGCCTCCCGCGCCGCGCCGACCACGGGGGTCGCGGTGAAACAGGGGGCACGGATCTCGTCGCGGAGCTCGGCCTCCAGGAGTCTGGCCCGCAACCGCAGGGCCGGCGTCAGCTCAGCCCCCTCCGCCACCTCCTCCAGCAACGGTCGTGCGCGGCGACCCACCGAGGCCATGGTGTCCTCGATGAGGCGTCCCGCCTCGTCCTCGGCCCGCCTCTCGGCCGCCAGCTCCACCTGACGACGGTCATCGGCGGCGATCGTCTTCGCAGCCCGCGCGGACCAGGTCGCCACCAGGTCCCACAGGGCGATGGTGGCGAGGTGGCCCACCGTCATCGACAACGCGAGCACCACCGGTTGCCCTGTCCGGAGGACCCAGATGCACGACGTGAGGAGGAGGAGCAGCCAGCCCGTCCACGCCGCCCCCCTCCGCTCCCGCATGAGGAGACCCCAGCACAGCATCGTCGAGGAACCGAGCGACCAGGCCGCGTAGCCCGGCCACCCCGGTCCCGGGATGACGAGCAGGACCGCCAGGTTCGACGCCCCGACCACGGCAGTGGTGGTGACGGTCGCCCAGCGGGGCAACCGTGCCTCCGGCCAGTCCCGCAGCAGAAGGACGGCGGCCAGGACCTGGGCGAGGAGTGCACCCACCACGGGTGCGAGGTGCGTGTAGACCTGCACGTTGGCAACGACGAGGAGGACGTGGGCGACGACGGCCCAGGCCGAGACGACCCGTGCCGGCAGGGTCTGCATCGAGGACGCGACACTGACGCCCCACGGGGAGGTGCCCCGGGCCGGTTCCGTCTCGGCGCCGACCTCGGTGGGGTCGGTACCCTGCTCGCCGGGAAGTGAACCCTCCAACGGGTACCACGCCAGCTCCACCCGGGTACCGCGGCCCTCCCCCGGGTCGATGAGGGCGTGCGCCCCGGCCTCGTACATGCGCCGCAGGATCGAGTGCCTGATCCCCCGGCGCCCGGCCGCCACTGCGGTCGGGTCGAAGCCGCGCCCGTCGTCGCCGACCACCACCCTGACGCCACGGGCGTCCGAGGTCATCACCACCCTCCGGGTCACCTCACTGTGGAGGCCCACCCCGGCGTGCCGCACTGAGTTGGTGAGCGCCTCACCCTGGGCGTCGAGGATGGCGCGGCCGACGTCGGGCGGGATCGCATGGTCGACGTCGATCGCCATCTCGATGCGGACATCGGGACAGGAGGCCCGCGACCGGGAGGCGAGTGTGGAGAAGAGGGCCACCGAGGTCGACACGTCCTGACCGGCCGTGGTGCCGTCCATCGAGGCCAGTGCCAGGCGTGCAGCGGACCGCACCTGGTGTTCGTCCTCGAGCCCCCCGGCGACGGGGACGAGGGCGGAGAGGACGTGGTCGTGGACGAAGTCGTTCATCCTCCGACGGGCGAGGTTGCGCGCGCGCTCGGTGAGCACCGCCGTCTCCTCGTCCACGCGGGTCCGGTGGGCGGAGTCCAGTCGTTGGGCCTGGTCGAGCACCCAGGTCGCGGCCGCCAGGAAGAGGAGGTTGAAGGCGAGGAGGAAGGCCGGCGCCTGGAGGATCTGCAGACCCGCTCCCGCACCCGTACGCACCAGGAACAGGACGGAGAGCGGGGCGAGGGACACGGCGTAGGCGAACCGACCCCGTCGGGGCAGGACCAGCGGGCTCGCGACCACCACCGGGGTGCTGCAGGAGACCACGAAGTCCTGGTCCGCGGCCATTGCCGGGGCCACGTGTGCCGCGCCCTGACCGGGGTGGGGAACCACGGCCAGGAGGAGTGGGTACCACACGACGAACACCACGACGAGGGCGTGCCACACACGGTCCCAGGTCGGCAGGAAGGCCCCCGCAGGGGGTCCGGGGGTGTCGTGGAGGACGCCGGTTCGCCGTAGGACGGCACCCAGCCCCACGAGCACGCCCACCAGGAGGGGCAGCACCACCAGTGGCACCACGAGAAGGGCACCGGGTCGCGACTGTGCAACCGCCAGACGCGCGAGGATGGAGGGGATGCTCAGGACATCCGTGGCCAGCGCGGCGAGCACCGCGATCACGGCGATGATGCGGTGCAGGCGCGCCGAGTAGGGCCCCGGGACGGGCCGGGTCCGCGACACGCCCTTCCGGGTGGACGGTCGCGCCACCCCGTCCCGCACCCCCACAGCCACCACCGATCCCCCCGAACGACCGTCCCGCCTCCTGTTGCCCCCAGTCTGCCCGCCCGCGCCGGTACCGTGCCGCCACCACCCCGGACACCGGGACCCGATCCGCATCGCGGAAGGTCCCACGCGGGAGCCCATGGCGAGGGACACTGTGATCGACCCCACTCATCGGGGTACAGGAGGAGGCCACGAGGTGGTGAGTACGGACGGGATCTGTGATCCCCTGTCGGTGGTCGTGGTCGACGACCACGAGATCGTCGGACTGGGTGTCTCCCAGGCGGTGGAGGAGTCCGGCCTCGGGATGACGGTCACCCACGTCCCCACCGTGGCCCGGGTCCCACGGACGGCGCGGAGGCTCGTGGTCGTGCTCGACCTGCGCCTCGCCGACGGGAGCACACCGTCCGAGAACCTGGGCACCCTCCGGGCGCGGGGTGTCCCCGTCGTCGTGTACACCTCGGCCGACGACCCAGTCCTGGTCCGGGAGGCCATCGCGGCGGGCGCGCTGTCGATCGTGCGCAAGTCCGCCCCACCGCGCGACCTCGTGGAGGCGGTGCTCGCGGCGTCGAAGGGCGTGACCATGCCCGGCCTCGACTGGGCTGCGGCCCTGGACGCAGACGACGACTTCGTCTCCACCCACCTCACGACGGTCGAGGCGCAGGTCCTCGCCCACTATGCCTCCGGCGAGGCCTCCGACGTCGTCGCCCGTCGGCTCAACATCTCCCGGAACACCGTCAACACCTACGTCTCACGGATCCGCGACCGGTACCGCGCCGTCGGCCGACCCGCCGACTCCCGCATAGACCTCTTCAGGCGTGCCGCGGAGGACGGTCTGATCAGTTACTACGAACCCGGCGTCTGAGGTCCACGGTCTGCACCACCCACAGGGCACGTCGCTCGGCATGCCGCGCTGCGGCGGCGACCGGAGGCAGGGACGCCCGCCGATACGATGGCGTCCATGACGATCACGGCAGCAGTGGACGGTTCCGCCCTGGGCAATCCGGGACCCGCGGGCTGGGCGTGGGTGGTCTCCGAGGACTGCTGGGACTCCGGCGGATGGGACCACGGCACGAACAACCTGGGCGAGCTCACCGCCGTCCTCCAACTCCTGCGTGCGACTGCCGCCGCCGGGCTCGCCGGGGAACCCCTCCACGTCCTCGCGGACTCCCAGTACGCGATCAACACCGTGACCAAGTGGCGCCACGGGTGGAAGAAGCGCGGGTGGCAGAAGGCCGACAAGAAGCCCATCAAGAACCTCGAGGTGGTCAAGGCCCTCGACGAGGCGATGCAGGGGCGGACCGTCACCTTCGAATGGGTGCGGGGCCATGCCGGACATCCCATGAACGAGCGCGCCGACGACCTCGCCCGCGCCGCCGCCGAGGCCCACCAGCAGGGGCGTGTGGCACCGGGTGGCCCGGGGTTCCGGGGCAGCGCCCCCGCGCGCACCGACGAGGGCGCGACCTCCGAGTCGGCCCGGACGGCCTCCCGCCACGACTCCGGACGGCAGGACGGCATCCGGGGCACGGGGACCGGTGCAGCCACCGGGGCTCCCCGGTCCCACACCTCCGGCGACGGGACCCCGACCCGCACGCCCGACGACGGGACCCCGACCCGCACGCCCGACGACGGGACCCCGACCCACACCTCCGGTGACGGGACCCCGACCCACACGCCCGGCGACCATCCTCTGACCCACACGTCCACTGATCGCACTCCGACTGCCGGTGCCGGAGGCTCCCCGCACCCGGGATCCGGCCCGGCAGCGGGCCCATCCAGTCCTCCGGTCGCTGGAGCAACTGATGAGCAGGCGGCCATCAATGCGGAGAAGACCTTCGTGCGCGCCTGGGCCACCGGTGACGCCGCTGCACTGGACCTGCTGTCCGCACCGGACGCCAGGCGGGTGTGGCCGGATGGGAGCACCTCGCACGGCATGCGTGGGCGTGCGCCTTCGGGCCTGCGTGTCGGACGCATGCACTGCACCCCCCTGGGTGACCGTGCCTGGCTCGTCGTCTACCGCCTGGCCTGGGAGGACGGAGCCTCCGTGGAGTCCAGCGTGTGGTCGACCCACACCGCAGAGGGCAGCCCAGGTCCGGTGCGTCTGGTGTGGCACCAGTCGACCCCGCGGTCCTGAGCATCGGGCGATCCAGAGCACTGGACGGCACTGGGCACTGGACGGCACCCGGTCACCGACATCCCCACCGGGCAACTCGCCGATGTCTGCCAGTCACACCACACAAGGGGACCCGATCCATCCCGCGGTCCCGGGCATCACGCAGACCCTTGCACCCACAGCCCGTGAGTGACTGCCGGTCCCGGGCGGAGGGACGTCGCTCGTCCCCGGCGCCGGTGTCGGAACTTGCCGTCTCGTCGAGCACCCGAACCGGCCCCTCCACATCAGTGCAGGTCACAGGCCCGGTCGCGCACACCCGCCGCCACACACACCCACGAAACGGCAAGTTCCCGCAGCATCCGTGCCCAAACTTGCCGTCTCGTCGAGCACCCGAACCGGCCGCACCACACCAGTGCAGGTCACAGGCCCGGTCGCGCACACCCGCCGCCACACACACCCACGAAACGGCAAGTTCCCGCAGCATCCGTGCCCGAACCTGCCGTCTCGTCACCGACCCGGCCCGCCACGACCCGGATCAGTCGAGGGGATGGCGACGGGCGCGTTCCTCCCGGTCACGGCGTGTGCGGATGATGCGTGCGGGCGGGCCACCGAGCCCGGAGGGTGGTTCGTACGGTTCGACCGGATCGGGGGTGAACCCGCGCCCCCGCAGCAGTACCAGTCGCAGGTCGTGCAGGGCGTCGAGGTCCTCGAACGGGTCGCCCCCCACGACGATCAGGTCCGCGTCGTAGCCGGGCAGCAGCGCCCCGGTCACCCCGGCCAGCCCGACTGCCGCCGCGGCGCGGGAGGTCGCGGCGACCAGGACCTCACGGGTCGGCAGACCCGCAGCGACCAGCTGTCCGAGCGCCCACAGGTACGCCTCCGGGGGGAGCACGGCCCCGATGTCGTTGCCCGTCACGATGCCCACCCCGTGCTCCCACAGCTCGCGGGCACGTGCACCGAAGGGCTCACCCTCCATCGGCGGGAACGTCGGCACGGCGCAGACATCGGCGTACACCCCCTTCTCGGCCATCGAGTCCGCCAGGTGGGGATCGAAGACCGTGGCCCCGTCCTCCCCGATGAAGCTGGCATGGGCCACGTAGTCGATCCCGGCCTCCACCGACCGCCTGATCCCCTCCGTCCCGTGGGCATGGGCGGCCGTGTGCTTGCCGAGACGGTGCGCCTCCTCGACGAGGACCCGCAGCTCGGCGGTGGTGAATTGGGGGTTCCACGGGGCCGAGCCCTCCGTCATGAACCCGCCGGTCGCCATCACCTTGATCGCGTCCACACCCCACTTGTGGTGCTCGCGCACGGCGTGACGGATGTCGTCGGGTGAGTCGACCTCACCCCCGTTGCGCCAGGAGTGCCCACCGGTCGTCGTCACCTGCGGCCCGGAGGCCACGACGCGTGGACCCGCGACCACCCCTGCCTGCACGGCCTCACGCAGGGTGACGTCGGTGTAGTGGCGTGCACCGAGCGACTGGACGGTCGTCACACCCTGGGAGGCGAGGACCCGTGCCGTGTGCAGCGAGGACAGGGCGTCCCAGGGGACCTGGTGCCGCTCCACGGCCAGCGTGGGCCTGACCAGCGGCGGGGACCCGTGGGAGAGGTGGGCATGGGTCTCGATGAGTCCCGGCAGGATGGTGGCACCGGGGTGGTGGACCCGCTCCGCGGACCGCGCCTCCTCGGGCGCCTCGGCCAGCTTCCCCGACCAGGCGACCCTCCCGTCGCGGACGAGGACGGCCCCGCCCTCGTCGACGTCACCCGTCCCGGTCCACAGGCGCGGGGCGCTGTGGAGGACGCCCGGGCCACGATCCGCCCCGGGTGGGACCGGCGGACCGGGACGCACACGGTCGGGATACCCGCGTCCCGGGGTGTACGGGCCGGTGTGGTGGGAGGTGCCGGAATGGGGGACATGGTGCTCCTCCGGAGCGCTGTCGGTCGGCACGCCGACCGGGCCGTGCCTCCCCACCGGTGGGGAGGCGTCCCGAGCCGTTGCCGTTCCACCCAGACTACCGAGTCCCCGGCGGACCGTCCCGGGCAGGGGCCCCGCGCGCGACCCCGACCGGCACACCCGGGGTCGGCACGGATAGGCTGGCCGCATGCCCGTGACCGCGACGTACACCCAGCACTCCTGCACCATCCTCGAGCACCGCATCACGGTTCCCCTGGACCACTCGCTCCCGGTCTCCGCGGACAACCCCGAGATCGAGGTCTTCGCCCGTGAGGTGGTGCGCCCCGGGGGGGAGGACCTGCCCCACCTGGTGTTCCTGCAGGGCGGGCCCGGCGGACGCGGCCCGCGCGCCGGGAACTTCCTGCAGGAGTCCTGGTACGGACGCGCACTCCAGGACCACCGCCTGGTGCTCCTGGACCAGCGTGGGACCGGCCAGTCCACCCGGATGGACGCACAGTCCCTGTCCGTCCTCGACACGGACCGCGAGCGCGCGGACCGCCTGGCCCTCTTCCGCCAGGACCAGATCGTGCGTGACGCGGAGGTCCTGCGCCAGGAGATCACCGGTGGGAAGCCGTGGGTGAGTCTGGGGCAGTCCTACGGCGGGTTCCTCACGCTCGCCTACCTCTCGCTGGCGCCGGAGGGCCTCAGCACCTGTCTGGTCACCGGTGGCCTGCCGGGCCTGGTGGACATCGACGAGATCTACCGCCTCACCTACGCCCGCACCGCCCAGCGCAACCGCACCTACCTCGAGCGGTACCCCTCCGACGGGCGGACGATCCGCGAGGTCGCCGCACACCTGCGCGACACCGAGGAGCACCTGCCCACCGGGGAGCGCCTCTCCACCGAACGTTTCCGGCTCATCGGACTCGGTCTGGGCATGACGACCAGCTTCGACCTCCTCCACTACCTGCTGGAGGGGCCGTGGGTGAGCCTGCGCGGGGAGCGTCGGCTCTCCAGTGAGTTCCTCGAGGGCGTCGCCGGAGCAGTGGCGATGAACCCGACCCACGGTGCCCTCCACGAGGCCATCTACGCCGGTGCCACACCTGCCCTGGCCGGGCGCGCGACCAACTGGAGCGCGCAGCGGCTCGCGGAGGTCACCCCGGGTTTCGTCCCCGACGCCGACCCACTGGACACCTCCGAGCCCTACCACCTCACCGGGGAGCACATGATGCGCGCCTTCTTCGACGAGGACCCCGCCCTCGTCCCCCTGAAGGGCGCCACCGAGGAGCTCGCCCGCCGCACGGACTGGACGCCCGTCTACCTACCCGACGTCCTGGCCCACAACGAGGTCCCCGTCGCCGCCGCCGTCTACCACGACGACATGTTCGTCCCCCGCGAGCTCTCCCTGGACACCGCAGAACTCGTGCGCGGGACGCGCGTGTGGGTGACCAACGAGTACCAGCACGACGGGATCCGCGCCTCGGGCGGTGAGGTCCTCGACCACCTCCTCGCCCTCGTCCGCGACTGACCGTGCCCACCGCGGGATTGCGGGCCGCGGCATCGGTCCCCCCGACACCCCGGACCAGGAGGTCGGCATGCGCATCCTGATGGTCGGACTCGGCGCCATCAGCGCCACCTACGGCACCCTCCTCCAGGAGGCGGGCCACGAGGTCGAGCACGTCCTGAGGCCGGGCTCCACGGCCGCCGGGATCGAGCAGGTCACCGTGCACCTCCTGGACGGGCGCGATGACAGTCGTACCGGCACGGAACGGGAGGCCACCTACACCGTCACCCATGCCCGGCCCGGCACCTCCTACGACCTGATCGTGTGCGCCATCGGGTGCCTGGACCTCCCCGCGGTCGTGGACACGCTCTCCCGGAACTCGCTGTCGGGACCGATGCTCGTGTTCTCCGGGACCTGGCAGGACCGCGCCCACATCGAGGAGGTCCTGGAGGGCCGACCGCACGCCCTCGGCTACCCGGTGGCGGGTGGTCGGCTGGACCGACCCGCGCGCGAGCTGGACGCCGTCGTCTTCGACCACGTGGTGCTCGAGGGCGGGAGGGGAGTCGGCGGAGCCGGGGGTCGCGGGGACGGCGGCAGTGGCGGGAACGGCAGCAGTCGCGGGTACGAGGGCGGGTACGCCGATCCCGACACGCTCGCAGCAGCCCGGCACGCCTTCTCCTCCGTGGGACTCACCTGTGAGACCCCCGCCGAGATGCTCCAGTGGATCTGGATCCACATGGCGGTCAATGCCGCGGTGATCAGCGAGGCCGCCCGCGGCGCGGACCTCTCCGACCCCTCCGCCGCCGCCGAGCGGCTCATGGACAGCACGTCCCGCCTGCGGCGCGTCATCGTCTCGATCCGGGAGTGTCTCGCGATCGTCGCTGCGCGCGGGGTCGACCTCGGCCGCTTCCGTGGGGAGGTCGCGCCCTACCGGGTGCCCGCCCTCCTCGCGGCCCCCGTCATGAAGCGGATGTTCGCGCGCAACGCCCTGACCCGTCGGATCATGGTGCTGCACTCGAACCCGGCGGACCTCGTGTTCATCTGCCGCAGTGTGGAGGAGGAGGGTCGCCGCCTGGGCGTCCAGGCCCCGCACTTCTTCGCGGCGTACGAGGAGGGCATCGCCCCCCTCGCGCTCCGGGGAGGCCGGTGACGGCGCCACGTGGGGCGCTCCGGGCACGCTGCCGATAGTCTGGCGACACCGCCCCAGCACAGGAGCCCCGATGAGCGAGACGATCCACGCCGCGTCCCACCGGACACCGCCCCCGCCCACGGGGGACCGGGCACCTGAGCGCCCGGCGGTGGAACCCGGGGACACCGAAGTGGTGGCCGTCGCCCGGAGACTGGTCGGACCCGCGTCGGTGACGCTCGTCTGGTACGCACTGCCCGACCTCGTGCGGGCCCGCGGGCCCCGTGCCGTCCCCAAGGCCGGGATCGTGGTGGGGCTCCTGGGCATGCGTCTGGCGGTGCTGCGTGATGAGTCCGGAGGCCGAGCCTGCAGAGCCCCGGAGATGGCCAGTCCTGTCCCCACCCTGGCTGCACCTGCACCCGCGCCGACACGTCAGGTCGGTGACGACACGGCGGCACCCGTCGCAGCGGAGGATCACGTCGCCGGGGAGGACCGACACGGGCCGACGGACGGGCGGGAGGGTCCCACCACCCCGGACGGGGTCGTCGACCCGTCTCCGGAGACCTGCCACGAGGACGCCGCACCCGGAACCCTCCTCGCCGTGTCCGTCCCACTGGTGGCCCTCGGACTGACGACGTGGTTGAGCGCTCGCGGTGAGTCCTGGCTGTTCCGGCGGGCCGAGCGTCGACGCGCCGAGGGCCATCGCCTGCCCCACCTGCGTCAGGCCCTGGTCCTGGCCACCCTCGCGGCACTGGGTGCCTCCCTGCCCGACACGCCGGCCTGGGCGGAGTGGACGCGGGAGCACCCGGAGGGATCCACCGACGGGCTCACCCCTCCGACGCCGGCGGTGTGAGCCCCCGGGGGCCGGGCGATGGGACCCGGCCGCTCCGGGATCACAGCACCCCGCGACCCGCCCGGCCGCTCCTCCGCACCCCGCGACCCGCGACCCGCCCGGCCGCTCCGGGATCACAGCACGATGGCCTTGGCCAGCATGAAGTAGATCATCAACCCGGTCCCGTCCACCACGGTGGAGATCATCGGTGAGGAGACCACTGCGGGGTCCACCCCGATGCGTCGCAGCAGCATCGGCAGCACGGCGGCGATCAACGAGGACCACACGCAGATGCAGGCCAGGGCCACCATGACCGTGAGGATGACGGGGCCACCGACACCCAGCGTCCATGCCCTCACTCCCCCGAGCACCGCCATCGAGACC
The DNA here is from genome assembly GCF_000820725.1 of Actinomyces polynesiensis. Classification (GTDB taxonomy): domain Bacteria; phylum Actinomycetota; class Actinomycetes; order Actinomycetales; family Actinomycetaceae; genus Pauljensenia; species Pauljensenia polynesiensis. The sequence continues at coordinate 11,786 of NZ_CCXH01000083.1, forward strand.
CCCAGCAGGATGCCCGTGCCGAACTCCTTCCACACCTCACGCCACAGGTCGCGCAGGCGCAGCCCCTCGGTCCCCATGGCCCGGATCAGGGTCGTGGTGATCTGGGTCCCGACGTTGCCACCGGTCCCGATCAGGAGCGGGATGAAGAACGACAGTGCCACCACCTGCTCGAGCTCGCCCTCGAAGTGGCGCAGGACGGTCCCGGTGTACATCTCCGCCAGGAACAGGGCGGCCAGCCACGGCACCCTCGTCCGCCACAGTCGGTGGGGCCCGGCCTGCAGGTAGGGCATGCCCAGCGGTGAGGTCCCGCCCTGCAGCGCCGAGTCCTCGCCCGACTCCTCGTGGGCGATGTCCGCCACGGCCTCCCGGGTGATGACCCCGATCAGCCGGTCCCCGTCGACCACCGGGACCATCCCGGCGGGGGAACCCCCCGCGTGGGAGACGACACCCTCCTGGTCGGCGAGGGCGACCACGGACCAGCCCAGCACCGTGGACGCCTCCACCATCACCTCGTCGACCACCGTGTCCGGGTCACCGAGCACCAGGTCGGAGGGCGCCACCCACCCGAGCAGCTCCCCGGGGTGGGACACATCCGCGACGACGGCCCCGGCCCCACCGGTGGTCCGCGGGCCCTGCGGTGCCCCCGTCGGCGTGCTCCCCTCGTCCGTGCCGTGCGGGGTGAACGGCGTCCCGCCCGGTGCCGTGGCGTGGGTCCCGGCCAGCACGAAGACGCCCTCGTCGAGGTCCTCGGGACGGCGGCGCGCCGCTGCGACGGCGTCGCCCAACGTCGCCCCGGGTGCGACGTGGAGGAAGGAGGGGCGCATCCACGCGGCCGCGGACTCGTCGGGCCAGGCGAGGCGTCCCCTGAGCAGCGCTGAGCGTGAGCGCGGCAGGGCCTCCAGCACCCGGGTGTCCCCCCGTTCCTCGAGGAGGCGGGCGACGCGGGAGGCCTCGTCGTCGGGCAGGACGTCGAGCAGTCCCGCCCCGGTGGCGGCGGGCACCACGGTGACCAGGTGCGCGGCGGTGTGGGCGGAGAGGGCCTCCATGAGGGTGCGGGCCGTGGCGGGGGTGAGGAGGTCGACCAGCGTGCACAGGTCGGCACGCTCCAGGGCAGCCACCTGGGCGTCCACCGAGTCAGGGGCAGTGGCCGCGAGCCACAGGGCCAGGGCGGTCGGGGTGCGCAGGGCGAGGACCTCACGGGCCTCGCAGGGGACGGGACGGGTGGGGCGGGTGGGCGCGGCGGCGCGCGCGGGCAGGTGCAGACGCATGGTGTTTCTCCCTGGATCCATGGGCGGTCCGCACGGGGGACCGGGCCCGGGGGTGTGCGCTGGGCGCACGGGACTGGGAGATGACGAGGACGGCGCGGACGGGTGACCCGTCAGCGGAAGGCGCGACCGAGGTCGTCATCCCGGGACGGGTGACTACTGGAACCCTCCATCGGGACCACCTCCTCGGTTCGCGATCCAATGTGTCCGCGGGCCAGTATGCGCCCCTCTGCGCACCGCGACCAGCCCCTGGGAGCCACACCACAGGCAGTGCTCCCCCCGTGCCGGTCGGCCCGGGCGTCGTCCCCGACCTGCGCTCCGAGGAGTGCGCGCCCGCGGGTGGTGACACCCACCCCGCCCGGACGGCTCCTGCGTCCGCCCCGCGGCTACTCTGGTCGCAGTGCCCCAGGAGCCGACGGACCAACCTGCGTCGCCCTCGTCGGGGATGCCCGTACCACACACAGGATGTCGACAGGAGGACGCAACCGTGCGCCACAACCCGGTCTTCGAGGCCATCAACTGGAACCGCATCGAGGACGAGAAGGACCTGGAGGTCTGGGACCGGCTCACCGGCAACTTCTGGCTGCCCGAGAAGATCCCGCTGTCCAACGACATCCAGTCCTGGAAGACCCTGAACCCCGTCGAGCAGCTGATGACGAACCGCGTCTTCACGGGCCTCACGCTGCTGGACACGCTGCAGGGCACGGTCGGCGCGGTCAGCCTCATCCCCGATGCGCGCACCCCCCACGAGGAGGCGGTGTACACGAACATCGCCTTCATGGAGTCGGTGCACGCGAAGTCGTACTCCTCGATCTTCTCCACCCTGCTGTCCACGGAGGAGATCAACGAGTCCTTCGAGTGGTCGGAGGCCAACGAGGCGCTCCAGCGCAAGGCGCGCATCGTCGACTCCTACTACGAGGGCGACGACCCCGAGAAGCGCAAGGTCGCCTCGACGATGCTGGAGTCCTTCCTCTTCTACTCCGGCTTCTACGCACCGATGTACTGGAGCGCGCACGCCAAGCTCACGAACACCGCGGACCTGATCCGCCTGATCATCCGCGACGAGGCCGTCCACGGCTACTACATCGGGTACAAGTACCAGGTCGCCCTCGCCGAGGCCACGGAGCAGCGGCGCCAGGAGCTCAAGGACTACACCTTCGAGCTGCTCTTCGAGCTCCACGAGAACGAGGAGCAGTACACGGAGGACCTCTACGACCCGCTCGGCCTGACCGAGGACGTCAAGAAGTTCCTGCGCTACAACGCCAACAAGGCCCTGATGAACCTGGGCTACGAGGCGCTCTTCCCCCACGACGCCACCAACGTGAACCCCGCGATCCTCGCGGCCCTGTCCCCGAACGCGGACGAGAACCACGACTTCTTCTCCGGGTCGGGTTCCTCCTACGTCATGGGCGAGGTCGTGGAGACCGAGGACGAGGACTGGGACTTCTGAGCCTGCCCCACCGACACTGCGAGGACTGACATGAGCACACCCGCCGACGGCACCACCCCCGGGACACACCACGGACGGCAGGACCCGCGCCGGGAGTGGCTCGCTTGGCACTCCGAACGCGAGGAGCAGCTGCGGCGGCCCACCGGATGGCTGTCGCTGACGTCGCTGACGTGGCTCGGCCCCGACCCCGTCGGCGTGCCCGACTTCCCGGCCTCCTGGACGGCGCTGCCCCTCGGGGCCGGGGACGCCCAGGGGGAGGGCACCGGTGCCACGGGGGACGGTGACACGGGGGACGGCGACGGGGGCAGCGACGACCAGGACGCCCCCGACGGGCGGTTCCGCATCCGGTTCGAACCGGGCCAGGGGGTTGACTTCACCCGCGACGGTGTCGCAGTGGACGGTCCCCAGGAGTGGGTCCTCGGGCCGGGCGAGGAGGACCTGTCCCTCGCACGCGGGGACATGGTCGCCGAGGTGGCACGCCGCGGGGACGGTGTGTGCGTGCGGGTCCGGGACCCCCACGCCCCGACACGGACCGGTTTCACGGGCGTCCCGGTGTGGGACTTCGACCCGGCCTGGGTGCGGCCGGCCGCCCTCGTCCTCCTCGGCGCACCGGAACGGCGTACGGTCCCCAGCGCCCAGCCGGGCAGGACGACATCGCTCACAGTGTCGGGCCGCGTCCACGTCTCCCTGCCGGAAGGCTCGGCCGCGGACCTGGACGTCGTGGGAGCCGACGAGGGCGGCTGGGGTGTCATCTTCCACGACCCGACCAACGGTGTGGAGACCTCGGGGTGGCGCCGGGCACCGGTGACGCGCACGGGCGAGGGCTCCGCCGAGGTCGACTTCAACCGCTCCGTGAACTTCCCCGCCCACTTCACGCCCTACGGGACGTGCCCCACCCCCATCGAGGGCAACACCGTGCCGGTCCCCGTGCGTGCCGGTGAGAAGGCACCGGCACCGCCCCGGACCGAGTGACGCACCTTCCCCGCCCCCACGGGCCCCGCCGCCCCCACCTGCCCGACCGGATCCGGTGCGCCATCGGCCCCGGTGCACCACGTGGTGCGGACGTCGACGGCAGACAGTGTGCGCTCGCATGCATCTCGCGGCGTGCCACGTCGTGACATTCCGGCAGCTCACAGCCATGCGGGGAGTGCACTCCTGCGCAAGGGGCGCGACATTGTCTGACGTCGACACTCGGTCGACCGTGAGGCCGGCCGGAGTGGGCCGACAGGTGCCCCACCAAGGCCCCGCCCAGGATTCCACGGCAGACTGGTCACCATGACGAGACCGCGCACCGCCCCCTCCGGGGAGGTGGAGGAAACCACCGGCAACGGTGGCACCGTCGACGTCGCCTGCGAGGGTGGCACCGTCGGCAGGGCGGGCACCCCCGGCACGGACCCCGGCCTCCCCCCGCGCCGCGGGCCGCTCTCGCCGGTGGAGCTCGCGACGGCCGGAATCCTCTCCGGCCTGGCGGTCGTCCTCGGCCTCCTCGCCGCCGTCATGCCCTTCCTCAACTCCCTCTTCCAGGTCCTCGCGACCGTGCCCGTGGCCATGGTCGCCGTGCGCCTCCGACCGCGCGCCTCCGTGGCCGCCGTCGCCACGACGGTGCTCGTCAGCCTGGCGATCGGGGGTCTCCACACGGCCGTCGTCGTCGGGCAGTCCGCCCTCGTCGGGGCCGTCGTCGGTGTCATGCACCGGCGCGGCACCCGCCGCAGTGGCGTCGTCGCGGTCGGCCTGCTCCTCGGCGCGGTGATCGGCCTGCTCAGCGGCCTGCTGCTGTGGCTCCTCACCGACCTGCGCACCCTCTTCCTGGAGTCCCTGCGGGTCTCGGTCACCGGCTACCTGCGCCTCATCGGTCACTGGGAGCTCCTGACACCTCTCACCGACGGGGCGACCCGCCTCCTGGAGGACTTCCTCGGCTGGTGGTGGGTGTGGGTGCCTCTCTCGGCCCTCGTGGGCATCGCCGTCACCGTGGTGCTGGCCCACTGGATCATCGGAGTGGTGCTCTCCCGCCTGCAGCTCGGCAGCGACTGGGACCCCCTGCGCCCCGCCCTCGCGCAGACCGCCGGGGCCCCGGACCCGCTGCCCACACACCTGCGGGCCGTCCGCTTCCGCTACCCGGGTGCCGCACAGGACGCGCTCGCGGGCATCGACCTGGACATCGACGAGGGCGAGTTCGTGGTCGTCGCCGGGCCGAACGGGTCCGGCAAGTCGACCCTCGCCCTGGTCCTGTCCGGGGCGGAGCCGACCTCTGGCACGGTCTCCCGTCCCGGCCCGGTCGGCCTCGGCCGTGCGGGGGGAGTGGCGCTGCTCGCCCAACGCTCCGAGCTCCAGATGCTCGGGGACACCGTGGCGGAGGACGTGGTGTGGGGCATGGGCGCGACCGAGCGGGCGACGGTCGACGTGGGGGGACTGCTGGACCTGGTGGGACTGGCCGGGAAGGGGGCCACGCCCACACGCGAGCTCTCGGGGGGTCAGCTCCAGCGCCTCGCCCTGGCCGGGGTGCTCGCGCGGCGCCCACGGCTCATCGTCTCCGACGAGTCCACCGCGATGGTGGACGCCGAGGGGCGCCGCGGCCTCGTCGGCCTGCTGGCCTCACTCCCCGCACGGGGCACCAGCGTCGTCCACATCACCCATGACCCCACCGAGGCCCGTCAGGCCGACCGGCTCGTCCGTCTCGAGGACGGACACATCACCTTCGACGGTCCACCCGCCGAGGACCCCCGGGACTGGGCGGGAACCCACGGAGCCGACGCGGCGGCGTCGCCGCCGTCGGTCCACGCGGGTGCGGAGGCGCCCGAGTGGCAGCCACGCCCCTGGGAGAGGGTCGAGCACCTGTGGGCGGACCGCGTGTCCCACGTCTACGACGTCGGCACGCCCTGGGCCACCCCGGTCCTCCACGACGTCTCCCTGATCCTCTCGCAGGGCGAGGGCCTCCTGGTGACCGGGGACAACGGGTCGGGGAAGACCACCCTCTCGCGCATCCTCACCGGGCTCATGGCACCCACCTGGGGACGCTGCACCCTGGACGGTGCGCCGATGACCACCCGCGTCGGCGAGGTCGCCCTGTCCATGCAGTACGCCCGCCTGCAGTTGCTCCGCCCCTCGGTGCGCGCGGACATCCTCAGCTCGGCGCATGCCCCGCGCGACCTCTCCCGCGCGGAGGGGGACCGGCTCGTCCACGAGGCCCTGGCGGAGGTCGGACTGGGTCCGGAGCTCGCCACCCGGGGGATCGACCAGCTCTCCGGGGGGCAGATGAGGCGCGTGGCGCTGGCCGGGCTCCTCGCCTCGGAGCCCGAGATGCTGGTGCTGGACGAACCCCTGGCCGGACTCGACCCGGAGTCCCGACTCCAGGTGGTGGCCACCCTGGAGGCGCGACGGCGCCGCGGCCTGGGCGTCCTGGTGATCTCCCACGACATCGAGGGACTCGACGCCCTGTGCCAGCGGAGGATGCACCTCGAGGCGGGGGTGCTCTCATGAACGCGGCACAGACCCGGCAGCGGGACCACGCCGACGGGACACGGCCACCGGCGGAGGGGCGCCGGAGCGGTGCGCCCCGGAGCGGTCGGCCC
>NZ_CCXH01000084.1 GCF_000820725.1 Actinomyces polynesiensis
CCGGAGCGGTCGGCCCGCCCGGCCGGGGGCGTGCTCCCCCGGCCCCTGCCCGGGACCTCCGCGTTGGGGAGGATGTGGCCCGGGACGAAGGTGGTCTGCCTGATGGCGCTGACCACGGCGCTGCTGCTGCGCCCGGCCTGGTCGACGGTCGCCGTGGTGGCCGTGGTCCTGTCCGTCGGTTCGCTCGCCGCCCGCGTCCCGTTGTCCGCCCTGCCCCGGCTGCCCCTGTGGTTCTGGAGCGGTGTGGCCGGGGGGCTGATCGGGGCCGCCCTCGGTGGCGGCCTGTGGATCCTCGTGCGCTCGCTGTTGGTCGCTGCCCTGGTCGTGTGGGGTTCGATGCTCCTCGTGTGGTCGACGCCCCCGGAGCTCCTCACCCCGGCGTTCCGGACCCTGATGGCACCGTTGCGCTGGCTGCGCCTGCCGGTCGACGAGTGGGCGACCACGATGGGCCTCGCCCTGCGCGGGATCCCCTCCTTGCGCGACGAGTCCGCGGCGGTCATGGACACCGTGCGCCTGCGTACCGGAGGGAAGCCCCCCGCGGGGATGAGGGCTGCCCTCCACCTGATGGTCGACGTCGTCACCGCCTCCCTTTCCGCGTCCTCCCGCCGTGCAGCGGACACCGGGCGTGCCATGACTCTTCGGGGCGGTGTGCCCCCGGTCCCACGACCACCCATCCGAGTCGGGTGGCGTGACGCCTCCGGCCTGGTGCTCACCGCGATCGCAGTCGGGTTCGTGGTCGCCGTGGCGACGGGAGCCCTGCCCGACCCGCTGACGGGTCTCGGGCTGTCCTGAGGCGACCCGGAACCCACCGCGACCACCGGCGTCGACGGTGCGGGCGTGGCGCCGGTGCCATCGGGGCGTGCGCACGTCGCCGCCGCCCATCAGGACGGCCACGCTCCGGCACAGCTGCCCGGCGGGACAGCGGTGAGCTGCCACAACTGCCCGGACAGTCGCGATCCTCTCCACCACTGCCCATCAGGTCAGCCGTGAGGCACCCCCATCGGCCGACCGCACGCGCCCGGCCCCGCCGACCGGGGCATCCCCCCGGGGCGCCCCCGGGGCGGGGGGATCGCCCGGAGGCGGGGGTCCGGGGGCACCCGTCGGGTGCACGTCGGGTACCCGACGCCACATCGCACGGTTTGACTCGGATGCCGGGCGCCTCGTATTGTTTCTGAGCGCGCGCGAGTGGCGGAATAGGCAGACGCGCACGGTTCAGGTCCGTGTTCCAGAAATGGAGTGGGGGTTCAACTCCCCCCTCGCGCACAGGAGTGAGGAGCTCCGAGACCCCGGGGTCTCGGAGCTCCTCCGCATCCGGGACAGAGCAGTTCATGCCGCACCCGGCCGCAGAGGGACACCGCACCCGGCGGCCACCTGCGGTCGGACGATCCGTTCCTCCCGGACCACAGCCGAGCGGCTCGCCCCGTGGCCGACTGCGGGCGGGCCACTCCCCCCGGCTAGACTGGCGCGTGCGGGTCGGCCCCGCACCAGGCCCCGGGATCCCCGGGAGAACCCCGTGCACCTCGGGGAAGGAGGCAGGATGGGTATCTTCGACCGCTTCGAGAACGCTGTCGAGAAGGGCGTCAACAACGCCTTCTCACGCGTCTTCAAGTCGGGACTCAAGCCTGTGGACGTCAACACCGCGATCCGTCGCTCGATGGACGACAACGTCCGCGAGCTCACCGCGGACCGCGCCGTGGCCCCCAACCACTTCGTCGTGCACGTCTCGCCCAATGACCTGACGGGTCTGGGCGATGAGCTCGCCGTCCTGACCGACGAACTCCAGCAGCAGGCCACCCAGTACGCCGCGGACCAGGACTACGTGCTCCTGGGGCCGGTCGAGGTCGAGTTCGAGGCCTCCGGGGAGGAGGTCTCGGGCCAGCTCGAGGTCGAGGCCTCGACCCGCCGGGGCGCAGCCGCCCCTGCCACCGCCGTCTCAGCCTCCCCCCAGCACCCGATCATCGACATCGACGGCGAGAAGTGGCTGCTCACCGAACCGGTCACCGTCATCGGGCGTGGTTCGGAGGCCGACATCGTGGTCCATGACTCCGGGGTGTCCCGGCGCCACCTCGAGCTGCGCGTCACACCCACCGGGGTCATCGCGACTGATCTGGGCTCCACCAACGGCACCTTCGTCGAGGGTCACCGCATCGACGCCGCGACACTCGTCGACGGCAACCAGATCGTCATCGGGCGCACACGCATCCTCTTCTGGACGCGCCCCGCCTCCGATCACGAGCAGGACCGGTGATGATCTCCGACCTCGCCTTCACCGTCTTCCGCATCGGCTACCTGGCCCTCCTGTGGGCCATGGTCTTCGGGGCCGTGGCCATCCTCCGACGTGACATCTTCGGCACCGTCGTCACCCCCCGTGGCAAGGGACGCAGACGCGCCGGGAAGGAGCGCCGGCGCTCGCGCCGCGAGCGCCGCGCCACGGGAGCCTCCCCGCAGGACACCACCCCCCACAACCTGCTCATCACGGGCGGACCCCTCGTCGGCACGATGATGCCCCTGGGCTCCGCACCGATCGTGATCGGCAGGTCCCCCTCCTCCACGCTGGTGCTCGACGACGAGTACGCCTCCGCGCGCCACGCCCGCCTGTCCTCCCAGGAGGGCCAGTGGTGGATCGAGGACCTCGGCTCCCGCAACGGCACCTTCGTCGACGACGAGAGGATCACTGAACCACGCGTCGTCCAGCCCGGGACGACCGTGCGCATCGGCCAGACGACGCTCGAACTGGTGAGGTGACATGCCAGCAGAGCCCGTGGAATTCCGCTACGCCGCCCGCTCGGACGTGGGCCTGACCCGACGCAGCAACCAGGACTCGGGCTATGCCGGGCCGAACCTCCTCGTCCTCGCCGACGGCATGGGAGGGCCCGCCGGTGGTGACATCGCCTCCTCCGTGGCGCTCGCCCACCTGGTGCCCCTCGACTCCGAGAGCCACCCCGCCGAGGCGATGCTGCCCCTCCTGCGTGCCGCCCTCCAGGCCGCCCACGAGGAGCTCTCCGAGCGCTCCAGCCAGGACTCCGAACTCAAGGGCCTGGGCACCACCTGCATCGCGATCATGCGCGCCGGCAACAAGCTGGCCATGGTCCACATCGGTGACTCCAGGGCCTACCTGCTGCGTGGGGACACCCTCACCCAGGTGACCACGGACCACTCCTTCGTCCAGTACCTCGTCGACACCGGCCAGATCACTCCCGAGGAGGCCGAGCACCACCCCCAGCGCAACGTCGTCCTCAGGGTCCTCGGCGACTCCCAGGCCGACGTCACCCCCGACGAGACGGTGCGCGAGGCCATCCTCGGCGACCGGTGGCTGCTCTGCTCCGACGGCCTGTCGGGAGTGGTCTCGGGCGAGACCATCGGCCAGGTCCTCTCCGACTGCGACGACCCCGGCGCCTGCGCGGAGGAGCTGATCCACCTCGCCCTGCTGGGAGGCGGCCCCGACAACGTCACCTGCGTCATCGCCGACATCGTCCCCTCGGGCACCTCCGGCCAGACGGCCCCGCAGGTCGTCGGCGCCGCCGCCCTCGACCGCAGTGCGCCGACCCGCGGCGGGCAGGGTGCCGCAGCGCGCGCGGCCGCCCTCGCCAATGGGTCCTCCCACGCGGACGAGGACGACGCCGGGGACGACGACGAGGACGAGGAGGGCGACGACCCCGGGGGCCGACACCGCTGGTGGGCGCCCGTGGTCACGCTCGTGGTGGCGGCGCTCCTCGCCGGTGGCGGCTGGCTCGGGTACCTGTGGACGCAGACCCAGTACTACGCCATCGGGGAGTCGGGGAGCGTCGTCATCTACCAGGGGATCCCGCAGACCCTGGGCCCGTGGAGCTTCTCCCACCGCACCGAGGTCACCGACATCTCCCTCTCCTCGCTCTCCAGCGTGGACCGGGAACGCCTCCGTGACCCCGTCGTGCGGTCCTCACGCGAGGAGATCGACGCCTACGTCGCCCAGCTCGAGAGCGCGGCTGGGCGGAACACACCCGACTCCACGCCCTCACCCTCCCCGAGCGCCTCCGGACCCACGTCCTCCGGCAGCCCCTCCCCGTCCACCGGCCCGTCCTCGCCGACCGGGGGCGACTGATGGCCACGGTGACCATCGCCCCCGCCCGCCCGCGTCGTGTCCTCGAGATGGCGCTCATGCTCGTCGCGCTCGCCCTGGGCATCGGCGGCTACGCGCTCACCGCCCTGAACAGGACCGGCGCGGTCCCCGCGAACCTCGGCCAGCACGTCCTGATCCTCGTCGTCGTCGCGGTCGTCGCCGAGGTCGGCATGCACTTCCTCGCCCCCTACGCGGACCCCGTGATCCTGCCGATCGCCGTGGCGCTCACCGGCATCGGGCTCGCGATGATCTACCGCATCGACCTGTCCTACATCACCCTGAACGAGTCCATCTCCGACCCCGCCAGCCGGTACCCCATCGTGGGGACCAAGCAGCTGATGATGGTGGGCGTCGCCATGGTGGCCGCAGCCGTCACCCTGGTGTGCGTGCGCGACCACAAGGTGCTGCGCCGCTACACCTACATCTTCGGGATCCTCTCCCTGCTCCTCCTCCTGCTCCCCCTGGTCCCCGGCATCGGCGTCGAGCACCTCGGGGCCCGCATCTGGATCCAGCTGGGCCCCGCGAGCCTGCAGCCGGCGGAGCTGGTCAAGATCACCCTGGCGATCTTCTTCTCGGGCTACCTGGTGACCAACCGCGACAACCTGGCCATCGGCGGGCCCAAGGTGCTCGGGATGCGCCTGCCCCGCGCCCGCGACCTCGGTCCGATCCTGGTCGTCTGGTTGATCGGCATCGCGATCCTGGTCCTCCAGCGCGACCTCGGCACCTCGCTGCTCTTCTTCGGACTGTTCGTCGCCCTGCTGTACGTGGCCACGGACCGTGTGTCCTGGCTGGTCATCGGCGCACTGATGTTCCTTCCCGCAGCCGCCCTCGCGGTGCGGGCGTTCCCGCACGTCCAGCAGCGCTTCACCGTCTGGCTCCACGCCATGGACCCGGACGTCTACGACGCGGTGGGGGGCTCCGGACAGGTGGTCCAGGGCCTCTTCGGGCAGGCCTCCGGGGGCCTCATGGGCACCGGGTGGGGACGTGGCTACCCGAGTCTGGTGCCCTTCGCCCAGTCCGACTTCATCCTCTCCTCCCTGGCCGAGGAACTCGGGCTCACCGGCCTGCTGGCCATCCTCGTGCTGTACCTGATCCTCATCGAGCGGGGCCTGCGTGCCTCCATCGGCGTGCGTGACGGGTTCGGGAAGCTCCTCGCCGCCGGGCTGAGCTTCTCCCTGGCGCTGCAGGTCTTCGTGGTCCTCGGCGGCATCACGCGGCTCATCCCGCTGACCGGTCTGACCGCGCCGTTCCTCGCGTCGGGCGGGTCCTCGATGGTCTCCTCGTGGGTGACCGTGGCGATCCTCGTGCGGATCTCGGACGCCGCGCGGCGCCCGACCTCCACCCCGCGCCCTGGACCACCGGCATCCAGGCGGCCGTCGCCGCCGACGCGGGCACCCCCACCCTCCCCACCCGTCGACGTCCCTCCACCGAGGGCGCACGACCGGTCGCACACCGCACGGAGGACACCGACGGCACCGACGCGCAGGCCACCGAGATCCGCACCCCGCAGGCGCCCGGCACCCGCCACCCACAGGACGAGGGTGCGCAGCCCACGGGGACGGGACTGCGCATCGTCGACGGCGACCTCCCAGAGGACCCGGACTACCCGACCGAGCCCCACCTCCCGTCCCCGCCGCACACCGGGGAGGCACAGCTATGAACTCACAGGTCAGACGGCTCTTCGTGGTGGTACTCGTGATGTTCGCCGCCCTGGGGCTGGCAGCGACGAACATCCAGTTCCTCCAGGCTCCGAAGCTCAACGCGGATGGGCGCAACTCCCGCACGATCCTCCACGCGGCGGAACTCGACCGCGGTCCGATCATCGTGGCCGGGGAGGCGATCGCCTCCTCCCAGAGGGTCGAGGGTTCCACCCGCTACCAGCGCACCTACTCCCAGGGCCCCCTCTACGCCCCGGTCACCGGGTACTTCTCCTCCGTCTTCTCCGACTCCTCCGGCATGGAGAAGGCAGCGGAGTCGGTGCTCGAGGGCGACTCCCCGGCACTGCTGGCCCAGCGCCTGCGCAACCTGTTCACGGGCTCGGGCCGTCAGGGCGGCGGAGTGGTCCTCACACTCGACCCGGCCATGCAGCAGGTGGCAGCCGACCAGCTCCAGGGACGCAAGGGAGCGGTCGTCGCCCTCGACGCGAAGACCGGGGCGGTGCTCGCCCTGTACTCCTCCCCGAGCTTCGACCCGAACACCCTGGCGACCTTCGACTCGGCCGCGGTCAACAAGGCCTTCACCACCCTGGACAAGGATCCGTCCCGCCCCCTCATCAACCGCGCGATCGCCGGGGACCGCTACGCCCCGGGTTCGACCTTCAAGATCCTCACCACCATCGCGCTCCTGGAGAAGGGCGTCGCACAACCGGACACCCCCATGGAGTCCCCGGTGACGACGACACTGCCGGGCACCGAGACCCAGATCTCGAACATCGAGTCCGTGGAGTGCGGCAACGGCACCCCCACCCTCGCCGAGGCGTTCGCCCGCTCCTGCAACACGACCTTCGTCCTCGCCTCGGAGAAGCTCACGCACGCGGACCTCGCGGACGTCGCGGAGCGGTTCGGCTTCGGGGAGGAGCTCGACATCCCCCTGCAGGTCACGCCCTCCGTCTTCCCGGACCAGACCGATGCCGCGCAGCTGGCGATGTCCGCCATCGGGCAGTACTCCGTGCAGGTGACGCCCCTGCAGATGGCGCTCGTCGCCCAGGCCATCGCCAATGGCGGGACCATGATGAAGCCCTACCTGGTCAAGGACGTCGTGGACGCCGACCTCCAGGTCCGCTCCACCACGGAGCCCGAGGAGCTGGGCACCCCGGTCTCCTCCGACATCGCCTCCCAGATGACGCAGCTCATGGAGGGTGTCGTCTCCGAGTCCTACGGTTCCGGCACGTCCATGGCCATCGACGGGGTGAGCGTGGCGGCCAAGACTGGCACCGCCGAGCTCGGTGACGGATCCGGACGCGCCAACGCCTGGGCGGTGGGCTTCGCCCCCGCCGACGACCCCCAGATCGCCTTCGCCGTCATCGTCGAGGGCGACGACCAGGTCCCCGTGCCCCACGGCGGCACGGTGGCGGGGCCCGTCGCCAGGGCACTGCTGGAGGCGGGACTGAAATGACTCCTCCGAACACGGACAGGTACATGGCCGGGCGCGTGCTCGGCGGGCGCTACACGCTGCTCGCCCCCGTCGCCCAGGGGGGCATGGGCGAGGTGTGGAAGGCCCGCGACCGCGAGACCGGCCGTCTGGTGGCCGCCAAGGTCCTGCGTCCCGAGCTCTCCGGTGAGGAGCTGTCCCTCTCCCGCCTGCGCATCGAGGCCCGCAACGCGATGCGCGTCCAGCACCCCAACATCGCCTCCGTCCTCGACTCGGGGGAGGACGACGGGCGGGGGTGGATCGTCATGGAACTCGTCGACGGCCGCCCCCTGACGGACTACCTGCGTGACGGGGCCCGTGTGGCCGTCGAGGACCTCGTCCCGGTCCTCATCCAGGTGGCGCTCGCCCTCGACGCCGCCGCGGCCGCGGGGGTGGTCCACCGCGACATCAAGCCGGCGAACATCCTCATCAGGCCCGACGGTGTCGTGAAACTGACGGACTTCGGCATCTCGCGCACCAGCGACCAGGCCAATCTCACGGCGGCCGGGATGGTCATGGGCACGGCCCAGTACCTCCCCCCCGAGCAGGCCATGGGCGAGACGGCGACGTCCCTGAGTGACCTCTACGCCCTGGGCGTCATCGCCTACGAGGCGGCGGCCGGCAGGCGACCCTTCACCGGTGCCACCCAGGTGGACATCGCCTTCTCCCACGTCAACGACCCGGTCCCCACCCTACCCGACGACATCCCGGTCCCCTTCGCGCGCGTGGTCAGCCACCTCCTGGAGAAGGACCCCCGCCACCGGCCCGCCACCGGCGCCGCCCTCGTGAGGGAGCTCGTCGGTGCCGCCCGGACCCTCGACATCCCCGTCGACCCGCACCCGCTCCCGGCGCCCGCCGACCGTGTGCCCCCCGCCCACGCCGCGACACCCTCCGTCATCGCGCCCGTCGTCCACGAACCGCGCCACGTCCTCCCGCGGGAGTTGCTCACCCCTCCCACCGCGGACGGGGCGGCTCCCGCGGCCCGGCGACCACGGGTGCGGTCCCGGGGACGGGGAACCCGCACGCGGGCACGGGCACGGGCACGGGCACGGGCACGGGCACGGGCACGGGCACGGGCGTAGCGTCCACCCTGCACGCCGCAGCCGGGACACCGGCGGCGGGGACTGCGGGATCCGCGAACACGGGGTCCGGGAGCGCGGGGTCCGGGACCGGTGCCCCCGATCCATGGACGACCGGTGGGACAACCGGTGGCGCGACCGGCCGTTGGCGTCGTCTGAGGCCGGAGTCCACGCCCGCCGCTGGCGCCACCCCGCCGGAGGTCGCGCCCGGCCCCGACGCCCTGCCCCGCCGTTCCACGGTCCGACCGCAGCCCACCCGGGACGCCGCCACCCCGCCCCCACGTCGGGCCC
>NZ_CCXH01000085.1 GCF_000820725.1 Actinomyces polynesiensis
CCCTCCCCGACGCCGGCGTCCGCGCCGACGCCCGAACGGAACACCCGTGAGGCAGCCGCATCCGTCCGGAGGACCTCGGTGCTGTCCCGGCACGGCCACGGCCCGGCCGCTGCACCGACTGCGGACACCACCGCGTCCGTGCGGGAGTCCGTGCGGTGGCATCCCGTCGCACACGGTGATGCACGCGGGGAGGGGCTCCCCCACCGCCGGCCACCACGCACCAAGTACAACCGTTCCGTCGTGGCACCCCCGGTGTCGACCGCGGAGCGGATCGGCCAGTGGATCGTCGTGGGACTCGTCGTCCTCACGATCATCCTCATCGCTGTCGCTACGATCCAGAACAGATTCGGTTCCCTCACCTCCGTCCTGGGGGCGGGCACCCACGTCATCGAGGAGGTTCGGACATGGCTGAATCCATGGACCACCGTCTAGGCGGACGCTACGAAGTGCGTTCCCTCATCGGGAGGGGCGGGATGGCCGAGGTGCACCTGGGGTTCGACACCCGCCTCCACCGGATCGTCGCGATCAAGATGCTGCGCATCGACCTCGCGCGCGACTCCATCTTCCAGGCGCGCTTCCGGCGCGAGGCCCAGGCAGCGGCCTCCCTCAACCACCCCAACATCGTCGCCGTCTACGACACCGGCGAGGAGGTCATCACGGCGCCCGACGGTCGGGGCGTCTCGGTGCCCTACATCGTCATGGAGTACGTCGAGGGGCACACCGTCAAGGAACTGCTGGCGGACGGCACCCCCGTCCCCATCGACGAGGCCGTCGAGATCGTCTCGGGTGTCCTCTCCGCCCTGGAGTACTCCCACGCAGCCGGGCTCGTGCACCGCGACATCAAGCCGGGCAACATCATGCTCACCACCGACGGCAAGGTGAAGGTGATGGACTTCGGCATCGCCCGTGCCCTCGCCGACTCCCAGGCCACGATGACCCAGACGAATGCCGTGGTCGGGACCGCCCAGTACCTCTCCCCCGAGCAGGCCCGTGGGGAGCAGGTGGACGCGCGCTCCGACCTCTACTCCACCGGTGTGGTCCTCTTCGAGCTGCTGACGGGGCGCCCCCCGTTCCGCGGCGACTCCGCGGTGGCGGTGGCCTACCAGCACGTCTCGGCCATCCCCCCCACGCCCTCGTCCATCACCCCCGACGTCCCCGAGGCATTGGACCGCGTGGTCATGAAGGCCCTGGCGAAGAACCGGGACGACCGCTACTCCTCCGCCGCCGCCATGCGCGCCGATCTCATCCGTGCGGCCCGGGGCGCCGACGTCAACGCCCCCGCCACCCAGGTGTGGGCAGCGGCCGCAGCCAATGACGGCGCCACCCAGACCCTCGCCATGGCCCCGCCACCCCCACCCGACTACACCGGCCCCACCCGCACGGGCGCACAAGCCGCCTCCCCCACGGCCACGATGACGGCCGTGGGCCAGGAGGGGGAGGGTGAGGGCGACCCGGAGAAGACGGGCAAGAAGAAGAAGACCGGGTGGATCATCGCACTCGTCATCCTCGCCGTGGCGCTGGTGGCCGGGGGCATCGCCCTGGCGATGAACATGAACCGCGAGCCCGACCAGGTCGCCGTGCCGGACGGCCTCATCGGGCTCTCCCAGAGCGAGGCACAGGCCAAGGTCGAGGCCGCCGGACTGGTCTGGGCCGTCTCGGAGGACACCGTGGCCTCGGACGACGTCAAGGAGGGCGACGTCGCCAAGGTCGACCCCGCCGAGGGCAAGATGGTCGACGCCGGCTCCACGGTGACGGCGACCCTGTCCTCCGGGTCCGCGTCGGTGGAGGTGCCCGACGTGGCGAAGATGACCCAGGCCCAGGCGCGCGAGGCGATCGAGGGCAAGGGCCTGACCGTCGGGCAGGTGACGACGAAGAACGAGGCCCGGATCCCGGAGGACCAGGTCATCTCCACCACCCCCTCCGCCGGGGAGAAGGTCGCGAAGGGTTCGAGTGTGGACCTGGTCGTCGGATCGGGCTACGTGGAGATCCCCTCGGGCCTGGTGGGTCAGGGACAGGACGCGGTGGTGAAGGCGCTGCAGGACCTGGGGCTGAACACCTCGGTGCAGTCGGAGACCAATGTCGCCGATGCTGGGGAGGTCATCGGGCTGAGCCCCTCCTCCGGTCTGGTGCCCATCAACCAGACGGTGCAGGTCACGGTGTCCACCGGGCCCGCGCCCACCCAGACACCCACACCGACCCAGACCACACCGACTCCGGACCCGACCGACAGCAGCCAGAGCGGCAACTGACCCCGCGGGAGCCGTGGGCCCCGGTGTCCGACCCGTCAGGGTCGGTGCCGGGGCCTTCCGCTGTGGGCATGCGGGCGGAAGGAAAGCGTGTGGGGCCCGGGATCCGGGGCCCGGCGGGGAGGACGGGGTACCCCCCTCAGAGGGAGGAGCGCGCCGCCACCATCGGGGCCATGCTGGCCGCGCGGTCGGGTGCGGACAGGTCACCGCACGCCGCCAGCCAATTGGCGAGCATGAGGTGCCCGTGCTCCGTCATCACCGACTCGGGGTGGAACTGCACGCCCTCCAGGGGGAGGGACCGGTGGCGCAGACCCATGACGATCCCCGAGTCGGTCGCCGCCGTCACCTCGAGTTCATCGGGCACGGTGGAGGGGTCCACCGCCAGGGAGTGGTAGCGCGTGACCGTCAACGGCGAGGGCACGTGGGAGAACACCCCTCGCCCGTCGTGGGTGATGCGGGAGGTCTTGCCGTGCATGAGTTCGGGCGCGTGCGCCACAGTCCCCCCGAAGAGCTCCCCGAGGGCCTGGTGGCCGAGGCAGACACCGAGCATCGGGACTCCGTGCTCCGCGCAGTCGGCGATCACCTGCAGTGAGGCGCCGGCTCCCTTGGGATCTCCGGGTCCCGGGGAGACGAGGACGCCCTCGTAGGACCCCCGCGCCCACCAGTCGGCATCGACCGCGTCATTGCGGACCACGTCGACGTCGGCACCCATGTGGCGCAGGTAGCCGACGATCGTCCACACGAAGCTGTCGTAGTTGTCGATGCACAGGATGTGCGCCATGGCCACCACTTCCCTTCCACTGGGGTGATCCTCCCACGCCCACCCCGCCACTGCCCTCCGGCGACCGACCAGCGGGAGGCGACCGCCCTCGTCGGTCACCGGGCGGGAGGCCCTCGCGGTCCCCGCGACCTCAGCCGACTCCGGCGCCACCCAGGTCCAGCGCCGCCTGGACCCAGGGGAAGACCTTGGTGAACAGCAGGTAGACGACGGCCGCGACGATGACCAGTGACTCCACCACCTTGAACCAGGTCGGCCCGGGCAGGTGCCTGAAGATCCATCCGTACATGGGACGCTCCTTCCTTCCGCGCTCAGTCGGTCGGTTCGTCGAGGAGTTCCTGGGGGACACCGGTGGACTTCGGTGTCCAGGACTCGAAGAGCAGGTGGACGATGTAGCGCTCGGTGTTGCCGTACTCGGGGTGGCAGGTCGTCATGGTCATCCACCGCTGGGTGGGCTGCTCGGAGAACGTGCGGTCACCCGGCACGGGTGCCACCACCCAGGAGGCGTCGGGGGTGACGATCTCATGGGTCTCGACCCGGTACACGTAGTAGGTGTCCGCCGTCTCCACCACGACCTTGTCGCCGGCGACCAGGCGGTCGATGTGGCGGAAGTTGTTGCCGTAGGTGCGCCGGTGGCCGGCCACCGAGAAATTGCCGATCTCACCGGGGTGGGCGGTGCCCTCGTAGTGCCCGGCGTAGCCGAGGTCGAGGACTGCGCTGGTGGTCCCCTCGGCCAGCGGGGTCTTCATCCAGCCCCAGGTCGGGATGTGGAGGACGCCGTAGATCTCCCGCGACGCAGGCGCCGTGACCTCCGGTGGATCGTCGGTGCGACGTTCTCCCAGCGTGCGGGAGGAGGCGGCGTTGTCCTGCTCGAACTGCGCGACCTGCTGGTCACGCGGGCCCTCGACCTGCCAGGTCGTCCAGTACAGCTGCCACACGGCGAAGAGGGCCAGGACGACGGCAGCGGTGATGAGGAGCTCCCCCACCACCCCCATGAGGGCGACCAGGGGACCTCCCCCGGATCGTCTCCCACTCCTCGTCGCGACATGCTCAGCCATGGTCCACCACCTGTGCGTACTTGATGCCCGGTTCCTGGGTCACCGCATCGAACTGCAGGTCGTCGTCGACGTCGACCTCCCAGCCGAGCTGGTAGCGCGCGACGTAGCCCAGGTACGTCGTGACGCTCCTGTCGGCGGAGAGCGCATCCCTCAACGCGTCGGGTTCCCCGATGGCGGAGATGACGTAGGGAGGGGAGAAGCGCGCCCCGTCCACCAGGATGACGTTGCCGATGCAGCGGATGACGGTGCGCGAGCTGACACGCACGCCCTGGACGGTCATGGCCTCGGCCCCGCCCGCCCACAGTGCGTTCATCACGTTCTCGATGTCCTGCTGGTGGACCACGAGGTCGTCGACCCTCGCCCCGTCCGGGACCACCCCCGCAGGCGCGTCCGTGAGCGTCACCGTGAGCCCGGGACCGGTCACCGCCACCTTCGACAGTTCGAGCACCGAGGTCGGCGTCGGGGCGGGGGTGGCCGCCGAGGAGGCGACCAGGGTGTCGATGCGCTGCTGGAGGTCCTGGTTGCCCGACATCAACTGGTCCACCGTGTCCTGCTGGTGGCGGACCAGGCCCACGAGTCCCGCGCCCTCGGGTCCAGCGCTCTCACGCGCGGAGATCGCGGAGAGGCTGAAGAGGAGTCCGGAGGCGACGGTCACCACGACGATCGAGGCCGTGGTGCGCAGACGACGGCTCCGGCGACGCCGGCCCTCCCGATCCCCGTCGGCGGCGTCGTCCCGCTGCCCCCCGGGAGCGTGGTCCCCATCGCCGTGCCCGTCACCGACAGCGGCGCGGTCCCGGTGCCGTGGGAGGTCGGACCCGACTGGACCTGCCTCCGACGTGGCATCCATGGCCTCCGGCACGGTGCCCGGGGGACCATCGTGGCCGCCCGTCCCGCGGTGACGGTCCGGGTGGGGGGCCGCTTCCTGCGAGCGGTGGACGCGTGGTTCGAACGAGGGTGGCATGGAGGACCCGGAGGTGGCTGGCGGATGTGAGGGACCAGTGGGTTCGTTCCCCATCTGCCCCCCTCCACGGTCAGGAACACTCGCGCTTTGGCCGAGATCGACTCCGAGACTACGCTAGGACCGCAATCACCGCACTCATGCGGTGCGTCCCGGGTGAGACACCCGTTGATCCGTGCAGGAGTGCATCGTGGCCGAGTCCAAGAAGCGCAAGAAGGGCGGCGTGGAAGCCTCCGACGACACCGACATCAAGTCGTGGACCGATGGCATCCCCCTGAGCCCGTCCTGGTGGGCGCCCGCCTTCATCACCCTCATGGTGCTCGGGCTCCTGTGGCTGATGGTCTACTACATCTCGGGCGGTTCCTACCCGGTGCCGGGGATCAGCTGGTGGAACATCGTCATCGGGATCGCCATCATGATGGTCGGGTTCCTGATGACGCTGAGGTGGCGCTGAGCACCGAGGCACGACCGAGGAGGGGTCGTCCGCACTGCGGGCGGCCCCTTCCGCGTCTCCACGGGGGCGCTGCGACCTCTCCTCCACGGATGCGCGGCGCCGCCCTGTCCACAGGCCCGTCCACAGTTGGGGAAAACGACACCGATGTCTTTCCCCAGTCCCCGGGCCACGATCGGCCCCGTTTCCACAGCTGTGGGGGACGACGCCGGACGGGCGCCCACCCCCTGTGGACGGACGCGCACCCGACTCTCCGGCTCCCCGGGCACCGCACCGGGCCGTGCCGGGCTCCTCAGGAGAGGAGGAGGGCGTAGGTCACGCTCACCAGACCTGCCAGCACGAGTGCCATCGCCACCGCCGCGCCGACCGTGAGCCGCGTCTGGGTCCGCTCCGTCATCCCGCGCCTCGGGCGCGCCAGCCTCGCGAACACCCACGCCACCACGAGACCCGTCACCAGACCCCCGACATGGGCCTGCCAGGAGATCCCGGGGGTGATGAGGCCGTAGACCAGGTTGATGCCGAGCAGCACGAGCACCGAGGTCGTGTCGGCGCCGCTGAGGTGCTGGAGCACGAAGACCGCGGCGAAGAGTCCGAAGACCGCCCCGGAGGCGCCCACCGTGGCCGTCATCCAGGTGGAGGGCTGCACGAAGCACCACAGGAGCACGGCCAGGGACCCACCGACGGCACTGAGCACGTAGAGCACGGCGAAGCGCCAGTGCCCCATGACCCGCTCGAGGGAACGCCCCACCCAGTAGAGGGCGAGCATGTTGAAGCCGATGTGCCACAGCGAGGCGTGGAGGAAGGCCGTGGTGAGGAACCGCCAGGGCTGGTGGTAGCCGAGGACGGGGGCGAACATCAGGGCGCGTTCGAGGGCGGGTGACACCCATCCGATGGCGTACACGACCGCGCAGGCGACGATGATGCCCGTCGTGACGACCGGGGACCCGGTGGGGACCCGACGTCGGACCTGCTGGGCACAGTCGACGCAGATCGAGCGGACCTCCGTGGGGATCGCGCACGCCGCGCACATCGGTCTCTTGCAGCGCTTGCAGTAGTCGACCGCGCGGACGCCGGGGTGTCGGGGGCACTCCGGGGCCGCAGTCGGCTCGGAACGTTGTCCGTACTGGGGGATCCCACTCATGGGCACTTCCCTCCTCGTTGACGGGGGCGTCGCCGCCCCCTGCTGCTCCGACCCTCCACGCAGCGCCCCCCACCCGGGGTCGGTCGGGGACGGTGAGGGGGCGGGGCGCCCAGCACCCCGCCCCCGTCCACCGGTTCCCGGTCCGTGGTCAGTCGGTGACGTCCACCGAGGTGATGACGACGTCCTTGACGGGCTTGTCATTGCGTCCGGTGGGGACGGCGGCGATCGCGTCCACCACGTCCTTCGACGCCTGGTCGGCGACCTTTCCGAAGATCGTGTGCTTGGCCTGCAGCCACGGGGTGGGCGCGACGGTGATGAAGAACTGGGAGCCGTTGGTTCCGTGCCCGTTGCGCTTGCCGGCGTTGGCCATGGCCAGCACGTAGGGCTCGGTGAAGGTCAGCTCGGGGTGGATCTCGTCGTTGAACTCGTAGCCGGGTCCGCCGATGCCCTGGCCCAGGGGATCCCCGCCCTGGATCATGAAGCCCGGGATGACGCGGTGGAAGATCACGCCGTCGTAGAGGGGCTGCATGGTCTTCTGACCGGTCGCCGGATGGGTCCACTCGCGCTCACCACGTGCGAGCTCGACGAAGTTCTTGACGGTGTTGGGGGCGTGGTCCGGGAACAGCTCAACCCTGATGTCGCCCATGGTCGTGTGCAGTGTGGCTTCCATGCCCCCATCGTCCCAGATCCTCGGCTCCGGGGCACGTCCTCGGGGTCCGTCAGGGGGGCGGATGGGCTGCAGCTCACAGCCGTTCGGTGCACAATGGTGACAAGCATCGCGCCCGCACAGGCGTGAGGACCA
Source organism: Actinomyces polynesiensis (assembly GCF_000820725.1). Classification (GTDB taxonomy): domain Bacteria; phylum Actinomycetota; class Actinomycetes; order Actinomycetales; family Actinomycetaceae; genus Pauljensenia; species Pauljensenia polynesiensis. The sequence goes on from NZ_CCXH01000085.1 coordinate 7,435, forward strand.
ACCACGACCGCGGAGGCACCATGGCCAAGACGCAGAGAATCGATCCGGACCAGTTGAAGGCCGACGCACTGGTCCTCCGCGACGTCCTCGCGGAGCAGGCCGGACGGGCGGCACTGAAGGCTGCGGACCTCGCCGAGCAGGGCATCGAGTGGGCCGCCCCGCACGTCCAGAACTCGTGGGACAAGACCGTCGAGAAGGCCACCCCCGTGATCTCCGAGGCAGCGGCCCGCGCCCAGGAGGCGGCCGACCACGCCAAGCCCTTCCTCGACGACGTCCACGGGAAGGTCGTGGAGGACTACCTCCCCCGCATCAACAAGGCGGTCACCGACGCCACCGCCGCCGCGACCACCGATGCCGACCTCGCCGAGCGGGCCCGTCTGGTCCGCGAGGCCTCCGCCCGGGCACTCGTCACGCCGACTGCCCCGCCGCGCAAGCGCCACCGCGTCATCAAGGCCCTCGGCTGGACGGTCCTCGGGCTGTCCGCCGCCGGCGCCGGCTACCTCCTGTGGCGCCGCAGCCAGCCCATCGAGGATCCCTGGGCAGAGGAGTACTGAGCCGACCTCGAGACGGATGCCCCGGTCCCCGATGTCCCCGTCG
>NZ_CCXH01000086.1 GCF_000820725.1 Actinomyces polynesiensis
CGTCGGCCCGCACGGGCCACCCCTCCGGTTGACCGGTGGCGGCCGCTCCCCGAGCGGTCGGGCGCCGTGCTGCCCCTCGACTCAGGCGAGGGACCCGACGATCTCGACGAGCAGTCGCAGGTTGAGGACTGTGAGCGCTGCGGTGGCAGCCCATCCGAGGGCGGCGACCACCCGCCGGTTGGCGAAACGCTCACCCATGATCTTCTTCGAGGACGTGAACCACACCAGCGGCACCATGGAGATCGGCAGTGCGACGCACAGGAACACCTGGGAGTTGACGAGGAGGGCCTCCAGGGCGCCCTCGTCGCCCCCGTAGATGACCGTGAAGACCACCACCGGGATCACTGCGATGAGGCGGGTGAGCACCCGACGGAACCAGAGGGGCACCCGCAGGCGGATGAAGCCCTCCATGACCACCTGGCCGGTCAACGTGCCGGTGATCGTCGAGTTCTGTCCGGAGGCGAGCAGGGCAACGGCGAAGAGCGTGGAGAGCACCGGACTCGCCACTGCACCTGCCAGCTCGTTGTCCTGGAGGGCGTCGTAGAGGGAACCGAAGGTCGTCAGCTCACCGGGCGTCCCGAAGAAGAGCGCCGCGCCGAGCACCAGCAGGAGACAGTTGATGACGAAGGCGGCCGAGAGCTGGAGGTTCGAGTCCCACGTCGCGAAGCGCACCGCCCGTGCCTTGCCGGCCTCGTCGGCGCGGTCATAGGCACGCGACTGGACGATGGCGGAGTGCAGGTAGAGGTTGTGGGGCATCACCGTGGCGCCCACGATGCCGAGCGCCATGTGGAGTTCGGACGGCTGGAGGATCTGCGTCGAGGGGAGGAAACCCGCGGCGACCTGTCCCATGTCGGGGGAGGCGATCCACACCTCGTATACGAAGACCACCATGATCGTGAGGATCAGTGTCGCCACGATCGCCTCGATCTTCCGGAACCCGATGCGCATGAGCAGGAGCAGCAGGAACACGTCGAAGACGGTGAGGACCACGCCCGTGAGGAGTGACATGCCGAAGAGCAGGTGGAGGGCGATCGCCGCGCCGATGACCTCGGCGACGTCGGTGGCCATGATCGCCAGCTCCGCGACGACCCACAGGACGATCCCCGTGCGCCTCCCCGTGCGCGCACGGGTCGCCTGGGCGAGGTCCATGCCGGTGACGATGCCGAGCTTGGCCGCCATGTACTGGAGGAGCATGGCCACCAGGCTGGACACCAGGATGACGCTCAGCAGTGAGTAACCGAACTTGGCTCCACCACCGATCGAGGTCACCCAGTTGCCCGGGTCCATGTAGCCGACGGCGATGAGGGCCCCGGGGCCGGAGAAGCGCGCGAGGGTCCGCAGGAACCCCGCGTCCTCCGGGGGGACCTCGACGGTGCCGTTGATCTCCTGCAGGGACGGGCCGTTGGCGGGGCGGATCAGGCCCGGACCGCGGTCCCGCGTTGCTCCGGTCCCCCATGTGGCCTGGACTGTCATGGCCCCCCTCATACCGGTGCTGATGGCTCCATGAATGTTCTACCACACGAATGCAGGTTTTCGTAGACCCGAACTTTTTTCTGTGAGACACTCCCCTCCACCGGCCCCGACCGCCGGGCCTCAGTCCCTGCGGGTGCCTTCCCCCTGGGAGGTGGCGGTCGGGCTCGCGACCACCGCCTGCTGCACGACGTAGGGCTGTTGGTCGACCCCCGCGGCGAGGGCCTCCGCGGCGGGGATCATCGACACCCCACCGATGGCGACGAGCATCGCCCAGGCCGCCCCCAACCGGATCGCATGCCACCTCTGCCGGGGTCCCCTGACACGCTGCCCTCCGGCCTCTCCCCCTCCCGCACCCGTCCCCGCACCAGCGGTGCGCACCCGGTTCGCGTCGTGGATCTCCATGATCGTTCCCTCCTCGTCACCCGTCGTGTCCATGGACCCACCGTCCTCCGGCGTCCTGTCCTCCTGCTGTGGGACAGCTGTCCTCCCCGTCAGGGGTTCTCCGCGATGGAACGCGCAACCCGCGGACGGTCCGCCCGCCTCTGGCGTCGAGGTCGGAACCGGGAAAGGATGGGGGCATGGAGCACACACGAGAGAACTCCCTCCCCGACACCGCACCGGCGACGGTCGTGGCGGTCAACCTCTCCGGCGACCAGGTCGGGGGCGGGTGGGGACGGGCCCACACCGTCGCACTCGCCACCATCGCCCGGGGCACGATCGTGTCATGGGAGGAGGTCGAGGTCGGGTGGGACGTCTCGCACGACACCGCGGGTTCTGAGGGGGCCCACCACGCGGACATCGTCCGCTTCCTCCGCGACCACGGTGTCCGCGCGGTGGTCACCGGGCACATGGGGCCGCCGATGGCCCGGACGCTGCACAAGCTCCACGTCCTCCCACTCGTCAATGCGACCGGGGACGCCCGCGATGCCGCCCTCGCGGGAGCTGCGTTCGTCGCGGAGCACGAGGGCGGGGACGGGGAGTCCACGCCCGGGTCCTGAGGCAGCGGACAGCTGTCGGGACCGTCCACGCCACGGTCCGCACGGCACGCGCGCCGGTACCGGGAGCGCGGACGCACGCCTTCGGGGCGCGCTGGCACGGTGTCACCTGACCGGTGGGTGACCACCGGCGGGACCGCCCATGGTGATCGGCACCACACCTGCCTACCATGGGGACGACGGCGGCCGGGAAACTCGGCAGGAACCTGTCGGACGGTCACCGAGGGAAGAGGGCAATGATGGACATGATGTCATCCCCGATGATGGCCATGCTCGACAAGGAGATGCCCGGCATGGACATGATGATGATGCAGCAGTGCCTGGAGTCGTGCACCGCCTGCGAACAGTCCTGCACGATGTGCGCGGACATGTGCGCCTCCTCCGGCATGGAGGACATGGCGAAGTGCATGGCCATGTGCATGAACTGCGCGGACATGTGTCACGCCACGATGCGCATGATGATGCGCCCCTCCGGCATGGACTCCATGATCATGATGAAGATGCTCGAGACCTGCATGATGATGGCGCGCGCCTGCGCCGAGGAGTGCATGAAGCACGACGAGATGGAACACATGAAGGCCTGCGCGCAGGTCTGCATGGATTGCGCGAAGGCCTGCGAGTCCATGATGGGCTCGATGAAGATGATGATGGCCGAGTGACCCCCAGGTCAGCGACCCACACGATCCCGTGATGCGTGCCCCGTCCTGGCAGGGAGACGGGGCACCCCGGGGCTGACGCCCCGGGTGTCGCGGTTCCTCGCGGTCACGCAGCCCCAGTGGCGGCGTCGAGGGACCGGACGCTCACGAGTCGACCCGGCAGGGCGAGCACCCCGTATGCCTCCTGCAGGGCCACGGGCTCGCCCGGTCGGACGGCCTCCGAGAGGTCCGCGTGGTTCCACAGGTGGTGGACCCGACCGGTGAACGCCTCGACGACCTCGAGGCAACCGTCCTCGCTCACGGAGCGGACGAGGGCATCGACCCAACGACTCGGCATCGCGGAGGCAGCGCGCGCCCGAATGGCGTGCAGCTCGTGCCCGGGAGCGGTGCACTCGCACGTGACACCGCACAGGCTCCGGCCGATGGCTGCGGTCCGTGTGTCGTCCATGCCGACCAAACTAGGTCCGACGCAACGGGGCGCCAACCGGTGGTCGGCCAACGGTCGAATGTAACAGGATGCGCCGGTCGGTGGACACGATCCCTCCGGCACGCGGTGGGCCGGGGTGGTGTCCCGGCCGCGACCCCCTTCAGCGTGTCAGCGTGCCGGTGTGATCCTCACCGTGGCGATCTGGAAGGGCCTGAGCTCCACCTCGACCCCCTCGGTGCCCTCCACCCAGCTGACCTCCGCGGGTCGGGGCCCGTCGCATCCGGGTGGGGGTTCGCTCCCGTCGGGGACCCGCCCGTCGTGCGCGTCCGGTGCCGTGGTGGCGGGCGGACGTTCGCACCCGTCCACGGCCCGGACCACCTCTGCCGGGAAGCCGAGCTCCACCCCGGTCCGCCCTCGTCGGCCCAGGGACTCGTAGAGGCGCACGACGACGTCCCCCGACCCGTCCTCGGCCATCTTGACCGCCTCGATGACGCCACTGCCCCCCGAGGTCCGCACGAGGGCGGGCACACCGTGGGCCCCGGTCACGGTGCGGAGGGGCAGGTTCATGCGGTAGCCCTCGCACACGGCGTCCTCGGTGGAGGCACCCACGACGAGACTGGTGCGGATGACGTGGTGCCCCTGGTCCGCGTCCGGGTCCGGCGCCGTGGGGGCGCGCAGGAGGGACTCCCCGACCTCCACGAAGGGACCGTCGGGACCGTGCAGGCGTCTGAAGGAGTGTCCGTAGGTCTCCGCATTCCCCACCGCCACCCCGTAGTCCCCCTCGGCGACCCTCACCCACCGCAGTGCCACGGTCTCGAAACGTGCCACGTCCCAGGAGGTGTTCGTGTGTATGGGCCGAGTGACGTGCCCGAACTGGACCTCTGACTGCGCGTGGTCGGCCAGCAGGGCCAGGGGGAACTCCAGCTTGAGCATCCTGTGGCGTTCGTGCCAGTCGACCTCGGTGGTGACGTCGACACGCCTCGATCCCGCACCCAGGCGCAGCTCCTGGGTGAAGCTGCTGGCGCCGTGGGAGCGGAGGACACGCACGAGGGCGTCGTCCCCGTCCACACGGACCTCGACGGAGACAGCCCGGGTGAGGATCTCCCCGGAGTCGACATCGGCGAGGTCCGTGTTCCAGGCGTCCCAGTCGGATGGGATGTCCCGGCGCAGGTGGAGACGCGCCAGGGTCTCCCCGGCCGGCACCAGCTCACGGCCCGCGGCCAGGTCCACCAGTGAGGTCACCAGGCCGTCGGCGTCCACGACCAGACGGAGGACGCCGTTGTCCACCACGGTGGTGCCCCCCGGCCCCCGCGCGACAGTGGGCGCAGCAGTCGGGATGGCGACGGACTCCGTGGCGGAGGCCGGGCTGGGTGCGGGCACGGGATCGGCAGCGGGACTCGTGGTTGCCCCTGTCACCGACCCCGGGGGCACCGCGTCGACGGCGAAGGGCCCGGAGTTCACGAGGAGGCGCTCCCCGCCCCCGCCGGTCAGGGCGGCCAGGCTTGAGGAGATCAGGTCCTCGAGGTCCGACTCCAGTCGCGCGTACATCTCCTCGGCCTCGCGGTGGACCCACGAGATGGAGGAGCCGGGCAGGATGTCGTGGAACTGGAGGAGCAGCAGCGTGCGCCAGTCCTCGTGCAGTCGCCCGTGGGGGTAGGGGACGCCGCAGCGGACGGTGGCGGTGGTGGCCCACAGCTCCGCCTCGCGCAGGAGGTGCTCCCCCCGCCTGTTCCCGCGCTTGGTGCGGTGCTGCGAGGTGAGCACGCCGCGGTGGTTCTCCAGGTAGAGCTCCCCGACCCACGTCGGGGCCGCGGGTACCTCTTGGGTCGCCTCCGCGAGCGCCTCGGTGAAGAACGCACCGGGGGTGGACAGGCGCACGTGCGGCACCCCTTCGAGGTCGGCCTGCCGGTGGGCACGCTCGACCTGCTCGCGCGTGGGGCCGCCGCCGCCGTCACCCCAGCCGAACGGCGCCAGGGAGACGGTCGCACGTCCACCCTGCCGCAGCTGGGACTGCGCGCGGTCCATCTCGGCGGGGGTGAGCTGGGAGTTGTAGGTGTCGACCGGGGGGAAGTGGGTGAACAAGCGGGTCCCGTCGATGCCCTCCCACCAGAAGGTGTGGTGGGGGAAGGTGTTCGTGTCGTTCCACGACATCTTCTGGGTCAGCATCCACCCACGCCCCATGTGGTGGGCGATGCCCGGCAGGTTCGCGCTGTAGCCGAAGGAGTCGGGCAGCCACACCCCCTCCGTGTCCGTGCCGAACTCCTCACGGAAGAAGCGCATGCCCTCCAGGAACTGGCGCACGAAGGCCTCACCACCGACCATGTACGGGTCCGACTCCACCCACTGCCCGCCGACGGGGATCCACCGGCCCTCGACCACCCGCTGCCTGATGCGCTCCAGGACGTCGGGGTGGTCCTCCTCCAGCCACTGGTACTGCTGTGCCGAGGACGCGGCGAAACAGACGGTCGGGTCCGTGTCCATGAGGTCCAGCGCGTTGGAGAAGGAGCGCGCCACCTTGCGTCGTGTCTCCCGCAGGGGCCACAGCCAGGCGGAGTCGATGTGGGCATGGCCCACGGCGTGCACGGTGTGTGCGGAGGCGTCCGCGGCCCGCTCGAGGGCGGGACGCAGGAGTGCCCTCGCCGCAGGGGCACTGGCCGCCACGTCATCGGGATCGACGGCGTCCATGGCCCGTGAGAGCGCGAGGAGGATGCCGTCGTGACGCGGCCGGGAGGGGTCGACGACACCGAGCACACCGCGCAGGACGTCGATGTCGGCGAGCAGCCCCTCGACCTCGGTGTCGCGCAGGCGCAGCTCCACGGGACCGAGGCGGTACAGCGGCGCGTCCCCCGCCGTCGCCGGGTCCCCGAGGGGGCTCGGGGTGGTCCAGTCGTACCCCATGACATCCGGGTTCGAGGCGGCCTCGACCCAGTACTCGAAGGATCCGTCCGCAGCGACCTCCGGACGCAGACGGTGGTTGAGCGGTTCGAGGCCGCGCACCACGGTGCCGTCCACCCGGTAGACGGTACCCTCGGCCTGGAACCCCGGTTCGGAGGTGGTGAGCCGAGGTCAATGACCAGTTGGGGGATGCCCCGGGGGGCGAGGTCGGCCCAGTCCGACGGGACCGTCCCGGTGAGGTGGAACCACGTCGTGCCCCACGGGTGGGACCACTGCTCACCGGGTGCGGTGGCCGAGAAGTGGTGCGCGACCGCCTCGGGGAAGGGCAGTGGCTCCCCGGGCGCCTCCCAGGCTGCGAGTGCGATCGCAGTGGGCCGGGACTCCAGCGCCGGTCGGAGCCACTGGCGCTCCAGACGATCGAGACGGGCGAGGACCTGGGCGGTGGGGCCGACGGTCATGTGGGACTCCTGCTGGTGCGGTGGGGGTCGCTCGCCGACCCTCGACCATCTTCACCCGTTCCGCCCCCCGGGGCGCACCGCGACGGGGCGTGGCGTCGCCTTCTCCGTCCGCACCCTTCCGCGGGCCGGACGCGGGGTGTCCCTGCACATCCTCCCACCGGTGCCGGGGATGCGGCCGTCCTGGGTCCCCTGCTCCCGGGGCCCCACAGGGGAGGGTACATCGCTGCAGGTCAAGGCCCTGGAGACGGGACGGGCCCACGCGGGTCCGGCGGCCTGCCTGCCGCGTGACGGAAGTCCCCTCCAGCTGCGGGTGGGGGTGGCCACACTTGTGTCATGGACATCCCTGACACAGTCCCGCGGGGATGGGGAGACCGCGCCCCCATCCGTGTGAGTTCGCTCGAGTGGCCGCTCGGGCGCTGGATCCCCTGCAGCACCGTCACCGAGATCCGCGAGGTCCTCGGGACACTGCTCACACCGGATGAGCTGCTCCTCTTCCGGCTGGGTCCCGAGGACCGGGGCCACTACGTCTACCGCGAGCCGACCGACGGGATGGTCTACGTCGAACGGCGCGGCTCGCCGGCCACCCGCTCCCGCAACTGCCCCGTGGTCAACGTCCGACGCCACGCCCGCTGCACCGACGAGCTGGTCCTCCCCCGCACCGTCATGGCACGGCGCTTCCACGAGGTCCTGGACTTCTGGCTGAGCGATGCCGAGGTCGCCCTCGTCTTCGAGCACCTGGGGCGCGAGGGCGAGTACCCGGTGGGGTTCCGGACCGGGGCACCCGTGGTCTTCGCCATTCCGGGATGCGCCTGACGTGCCCCCGTCGGTGACGGGAGGGTGACGGCGGCAAGCCCACTGCAGCGCCCCGCCGCCCCGGACCCGGGCGTGCAGGCGGGGGATGTGAGGAAGCCCCCGCCCCGGCACGGCGGCCGTGGGCGGGGGGACGAGGTCGGTCCGGCGCGTCCCGGTACAGGGGGCCCGACGCGTCCCAGTCCCGGCGCTGGACGCCCTCCACGTCCCAGTCCCGGCGCTGGACGCCCTCCACGTCTCAGTCCAGGGCGCCTGCCACGTCCCGGTCAACGGCACCCGGCGTCGCCAGGACGCGGGCCTCCCAGGGCGCCAGTGACCCCCCGCCGTCGCCCGCGCCGTTGGACAGCACGAGTTCCCCGGCGCCCGGGACTGGGTCACCGAGGGCCCACACCGGGGTGAGTCGCTCCGAGGAGAGGTTGACGATGACCAGCACCGACTCCTCCCCCAGCGCCCGCCGGTAGGCGAAGATGGCGGGATCACCTGCGTCCAGGCGTTCGAAGTCACCCAGGGCGATGACCTCGCTGGCGTGGCGCAGCGCGATGAGGGCCCGGTAGTGCTCGAACACGGATCCCTCGACACCCACCTGGGCTGCGGCATTGATGCTGGCCGCATTCGGGTTGACCTCGATCCACGGAGTGCCGGCTGTGAACCCTGCCTCGGGGCCGTCACTCCACTGCACAGGGGTGCGGGCGTTGTCGCGGCTGATGACCGACATCCCGGCCAGGACCTCCGTCGGGTCCTCGCCCAGGGCCGTGCGTTCCGCGTAGTAGTTGACGGCCTCGACGTCGCGGTAGTCGTCGATCCTGGTGAGGGGGGCGTTCGTCATGCCCAGCTCCTCACCCTGGTAGACGTAGGGCGTCCCGCGCAGGAGGTGCAGGGCCGTGGCCAGGGCCGTGGCCGACTCGCGCCAGTGGTCGCGGTCGTCGCCGAAGCGTGACACGGGGCGGGGCTGGTCGTGGTTGCCCAGGTAGAGGCTGTTCCACCCGTGCTCGGCCAGACCTTCCTGCCACTTGGTGAGGCTCGCGGCAAGCGCGCCCCGCTCCAGGGGTACCGGACGGTACTTGAGCTCGCCGTGGTCCAGGTCGACGTGCTCGAACTGGAACACCATGTCGAGCTCGCGGCGGGCGGGATCCGTGACCAACCGCGCCTGGTCGATCGTGGCACCGGGGGCCTCGCCCACGGTCATGAAGCCGTGGCGGCCGTCGAAGACCTCGCGGTGCATCTCCTGGAGGAACTCGTGCAGGCGCGGACCGAAGGCGTAGAAGGGGAACCCGTCGCCGAAGAGCTCACTGGGGTGCACCTCACCGTCGGGCAGACCCGGGACCTTCGAGATGAGGTTGATGACGTCCATGCGGAACCCGTCCACCCCACGGTCCAGCCACCACCGCATCATCTCGTGGACGGCGGCGCGCACCTCGGGGTTCTCCCAGTTGAGGTCGGGCTGCTTGCGGTGGAAGAGGTGCAGGTAGTACTCCCCGGTCGCCTCGTCGAGGTCCCACGCCGGTCCTGAGAAGAACGAGCCCCAGTTGTTGGGCTCCGCACCCGGTTCGCCCGCGACCGTGCCGGGTCGGGCAGGACGCCAGATGTACCAGTCCCGCTTGGGGTTGTCGAGGCTGGAACGGGACTCCTGGAACCAGGCGTGCTCGTCCGAGGTGTGGTTGACCACCAGGTCCATGACCACCCGGATCCCACGGGAGTGTGCCTGCTCGAGCAGCTCGTCGAAGTCGTCGAGGGTGCCGAACAGGGGGTCGATGTCGCGGTAGTCGCTGATGTCGTAGCCGTTGTCCGCCTGGGGGGAACGGTAGATCGGCGACAGCCACACCACGTCGACACCGAGGGTCTCGAGGTGGTCGAGATGGTCGATCACTCCCCGGAGGTCCCCGTAGCCGTCAGCGTCGGAGTCGGCGAAGCTGCGCGGGTAGACCTGGTAGACCACCGCCTGCTTCCACCAGTCATCGGAGGTGGCGAGGGGGGACGTCGTCCGCAGCTGGAGCTGTTGGCTCATCGGAGAGCTTCCTTCCGGGGAGAGACGGTGCATCGGTTCTGTGTCGGGATCACTTGATCGCACCGATGTTGATGCCACGCATCAGAGTGCGCTGGAAGATCAGGAAGAACACGAGTGCTGGCAGGATACCTGCGAGGGACGCCGCTGCGAGTGCGGTCGGGTCGGACGTGTACTGCCCGCTCAGTGCGCCCAGCGCCACCGAGACCGTCTGGTTCTTCGCCGAGGGGAGCAGGATCATCGGCAGGAAGAAGTCGTTCCAGGTCCAGATGAAGAAGAACGTGACCAGGACTGCCAGGGTGGGCCGCGTCAGGGGCAGCACGATGTCGCGCAGCAACTGCCAGCGTCCGGCCCCGTCCAGGCGTGCGGCCTCGAGGACCTCCTTGGGGAAGGTTCCCAGCACGGAGGAGAGCATGTAGGTCCCGAACGCGCTCTGGAGGACGGCGAGGATGATGACCACGCCCCAGATCGAGTCGTAGAGGCCCGTGTCCCGGGAGATCTTGAACAGCGGGTAGACGAGGGCCTCCTGGGGGATCGTGAAGGCGACCATGAAGACCGCCAGGATCCACACACGCCCCTTGATGCGCCCGATGCCGATCGCGAAGGCGCTGAACAGGGACAGTGCCACGGCGATGAAGGCGACCCCACCGGAGATGATCACGGAGTTCAGGAGCTTCCGGTTGAAGTCGATGCTCACCCAGAAGTTGGCCAGGGCCGAGAAGTCCAGGCGGCTGGGCAGTGAGAGGGGGCCGTTGTGGATGTAGTCGTCGGCGGGCTTGAAGCCGTTGATCAGCGCGATCCACAGGGGGAAGACCATCAGCAGTGCCAGCGCGCAGGTCATGACCAGCACGACCCAGCCGCTCACCCTCCGCTTCGAGCGGCCACCTCGGGCACGTGGGGGACGCCCTCGTGAGGGGGTCGTGGTCGGGGGAACAGTTGCCTCAGCGGCGCTCATCGTCGAACCCTTCCGTGGTGCGGGTCTGGTAGCGCAGCAGGGCGACGGCGATGATCGTCACGAGGACGGCGAGCACCGTGGCCACTGCGGCGCCGTACCCGACGCGGGTTGTGGTGAAGAAGTTGGAGTACGAGAAGTAGGAGGGGACCATCGTGGAGGTCCCGGGACCACCCTTGGTGAGGATGAAGATCGGGGCGAACACCTTCAGGGCTGCGACTGAGGTCGTGATGAGGACGACGGAGATCTCGGGCCGGAGCTGGTCCAGGGTGATGTGGCGGAAGCGTTGCCACCAGTTCGCGCCGTCCAGTTCGGCAGCCTCGTACAGGGCCGGGTCGACGCGGGAGAGGCCGGCCATGAAGAGGACCACGGTGTAGCCGATCTGGAGCCAGACAAGCACGTTCATCACGGCGTAGATCGCCAGGTTGGAGTCACCCAACCAGTTGTTGCGCAGACCGTCGAGGCCGATGTTCGACAGGATCGTGTTGATGACCCCGTACTCGGGCTGGTACATCCACTTCCAGAGCACTCCGGCCACGGCGATGGGGAGGATCTGGGGCAGGTAGATGATCGCTCGCAGGGTGCTGGTCACCTTCGACCCGAACTTCGGGGCGATGAAGTCGAAGAGGACCGCAGCGACGAGCACACCGATGGCGGTGGGCAGGAGGGCCATCGCCACGATGAAGAAGAGCGAGTTCTTGAAGGAGATCCAGAACGTGGCGTCGCCCATGAGCTTGACGTAGTTGCCGAGACCGATGAAGGTCGGCGTCCCCACCCCGCTCCAGTCGGTGAGGCTGTAGAAGATGTTCATGCCGAAGGGCAGCATCACCACCAGGAAGAAGCCGATGGCACCGGGGAGCAGGTAGAGCCAGTACCCTGCCTGGGGTTCGGTCATGGATCCGTTGTGTCGACGCGGTCTCACTGCGTGGGGCGAGGTCATGGGAAGTCCTTAGACGGGTGGTGCCGCGCACGGTGGCGCGGCACCACCCGGGTTCAGTGGACGGAAGGGTCAGTTCTGCGGCTTGCCCGCGTCGTACGCGGTCTTGATCGCGTCGACGGCGCTCGCCGGGTCCGTGGTCCCCTGGACCAGGGACGAGGACTGCGCGAGGAGCACGTCGTAGAGGCCGGCGACCGGCCAGTCGGCGTACCAGGCGAGGGCGCCGCCGTCTCCGGACAGCAACTCGTTGAAGCGGGTGGTCACGAGCTGTCCGACCGGATCCGTGATGGCATCCGCGTCGGCGTTCACGGGGACTCCACCCATGTTCCCGAGCTCGTTCTGGATCTCGGGACGCAAGGTGATGTCGATGAAGTCGTAGGCCAGCTGCTTGTTGTCGGCCTTGGACGGCACGACCCAGATGTTGCCACCGGACCCGGGGTGCAGGTCGGTTCCGGGGAGCAGCACCTGGCTCCACTTGAAGTCCTTGATGTCTGCAGCGAACGTGCCGGCCCACCACGTCCCGGAGTAGAAGAGCGGGTACTTCCCGGCCTCGAAGGCGTTGCCGGAGTCCTGGGCGGAGATGCCGGTGGAGTCCTTGCTGATGTAGCCCTTGTCCACCCACTCCTGATAGGTGGTGGCCGCCTTGGTCCATGCGTCCCAGTCGGGCTCGCCGGTGAACTGCTGGTAGGCGGACCAGGAGTCCTGGTTCATGTTCGCCAGGGCGAGTGCGTACAGCAGGTGGGGTCCCGGGTAGTCATTGGATCCCAGGGCGAGCGGCGTGATGCCGTTGTCCTTGAAGGTCTGCATGACCTTCTCCAGCTCGTCGAGCGTCGTGGGGACCTGGAGGTCGTACTTGGCCAGCTCGTCCTCGTTGTAGAAGAGGCCGACGTACTCGCCGTAGTTCGTCACGCCGTAGCGCTGGCCGGATCCCATGATCCCGTCCTGGTACAGGCCCACGTCCTGGGCCGAGTTGTCCAGGTCCCAGCCCTTCTCCGTGGCGACATCGGTGAGATCGGTCAGCAGACCGGCCTTCGAGACGACACCCGCAGTGGCGTTGCCCTTGAGGTACTCCAGGACGTCCGGGGCGTCGTTGGAGTCGAGGATCAGCTGGGCGGACTGCTGCATCTGCTCGTAGGTCTTGAGCTCGAACTGGACCTCGACACCGGGGTGCTCGGCCTTGAAGGTCTCGATGGCCTTGTTCCACGTCTGCGAGAGGGCGCTGGAATCGTCCTCCCACCACCACACCTTGAGCGTCTTGCCGTCCTCGGCGCCGCTGGCACCCGAGGAGGCGCTGCCTCCACCTCCACAGGCAGTGAGGGCCAGTGCCGCGGTCAGAGCCCCAGCAGCGACTGCCACCATGCGTCTGCGCATGTCGTTCTCCTCTGGTTCGACTTCCTTGTCGTCCGTCCCTCGGGCTCCCCGGCCGTGCATGCCCACGTCCGCCGGTCGCCGTCGATCGAGACTCAGTTTTTTCCGTACAGACATTAAGCACCGGGGAATCTGGCTCTGTCAAGTTCCGTCATGGTAACGATTCGGGCAGGATGTCGGCGTCGTCACGTCTTCCGTTCCGGTAGTATTGGCGCACCAGTTGCTCATGGAGGAGGGATGATGACGGACCCTGCCTCCCCGTGGTCCCCGTTGGCCGACTCGGAACGACGAGTCGTGTTGGAGCTGCTGGTGCACGGCCCCCTCGCGCGCACCGAACTGGCGGACCGGCTCCGCCTCTCGGCCCCCAGCCTCACGCGCCTGACGCGTCCGCTCCTCACCGCCGGCATCATCGGGGATGCGCTCGACGCACCGACCCACACCGGGGGACGGCCTCTCCAACCCCTCGCTGTCGACCCCGACCTCCAGCACTTCGTCGGCATCAAGCTCACGGGATCCCAGATCCACGGGGTGCTCACCAACCTGCGCGCCGACATCGAGACCTCGACCGTGGAGGACATCGAGGACCGGAGCCCGGAGGCGGTCACCACCCAGCTCTCGGACGTGGTCACCCGGCTCACGCGGACCACGTCGCCCGCCGCGGTCGGGATCGGCCTGGGCGGCGTGGTGCGCGACTCGACGCTGGTCCACCGCGCTCCGTTCCTCCTGTGGCACGACGTCGACCTGGGGGAGATGGTGAGCCGAGCGACGGGTCTCCCCTGCATCATCTCCAACGACCTCGACGCCCTCATGGAGGCCGAGCACTGGTTCGGGGACGGTCGCGACGTCCGCAGCTTCGCCACCCTGACCATCGGGGCCGGCGTCGGGGGCGGCCTGATCATCCACGACCGGCTCGTCACGGGTACGGACTCCGGAATCGGCCTCCTCGGGCACTTCCCACTGGATCCCTTCGGCCCCGCATGCCCGGACGGTCACCGGGGGTGCGCGATGGCCATGCTCACCTCCGAGTCGATGCGCGCCCAGGCGATGATGCTCCTGGGACGCCCTGTCGGGTACGAGGACCTCCTCGACATGGCACAACTGGGGGACCCGGTCGTCGACCAGGTCGTCGGACGTTCTGCGCACGCACTCGGCGTCCTCATCGCCGCCGTCGCGAACATCGCCCAACCCGAGCGGATCATCCTCACGGGTGAGGGCATCAGACTGGCCCACGTGGGCCGCCACCGCATGGAGGAGGCCATCCGCCAGTCCCGCGATCCGCTCGCCTCGGACCTCGACCTGCGCATCATCGACGAGGACCCGTTCCTGTGGGCGCGCGGTGCCGCCGCGGTGGCGATCCAGCGCACCGTCCTCGAGGGCCTGGCTCCCGAGTGAGGACGGGTGTGGCCGGGCGCGGTGACCCGCCCGCGGGGGAAGGGGTGGGGCCCCGCCCTCGTCCCCGTCTCATCCCAGGAGCGCCTCCAGGACGGTGAGCACCCCCTGCTCGGTGTTCGCAGGTGCCCGGTACCGGGCGGCCGCCAGGACGTCGGGGTGGGCGTTGGCCATCGCGAACGACAACTCCGCCTCTGCGAGCATGCCGAGGTCGTTGGGGTAGTCACCGAAGACCACGGTTTGCGCGCGCGAGACCCCCAGATCCGTCTGGAGCCACCGCAACGCCGTGCCCTTGTCGACACCGGGAGCCATCACGTCCACCCAGTGCTCCCCCGAGACCACCACCTGGTGGGAGCCGGACAGGAACGCGAGCGCCGGGGCGACGGAGTCCTCCACGTCGGAGAAGTCGTGGACGGCGATCTTGACGGCCGGCTCGTCCAGGGCCAACAGGTCGGGCACCGGGGTGATCGAGTGGTAGTAGGGCCGGGCCGCCCCGAGGAAGTGCTCGTCGGTGCGCTCGACCCAGGCGGTCATCGCCCCGGCGCGGACCAGGCCGACGTCCTCCCCGCCGGAGGCCAGCTCGCGAACGGTCCGCACGACGGAGGCCCCGCCCTCGTCGTCGAGTGGACTGGAGGACAGGAGGCGCCCGTCGCGCACCACGACCGCGCCGTTCTCGGCGATGAAGGTCATCCCGGTCGCGGCCCGGGCGAAGGTGTCCCTCAGGGTGGCGTACTGGCGTCCGCTCGCCGGGACGAATGCGATGCCCCGGGCGGAGAGGCGCTCCAGGAGGGGCCACAGACCCTCGGGGACCCTCCCTTCGCCGTCGAGCAGGGTGCCGTCCATGTCGGCGACGACGAGTCGGACGTCCGGGCGGTCGGGCAGTTCGTTGGTCTGGTCCACGTACCCGATTGTGCCTGACCCGGTCGGCCGGGTCGATGCCCCGGGCGGGTCGGGGCGGCAGGGACGGACCGGTCGGTACCCTTCCCGGCCCCGTGCACCACCCCCCACCGCGCCGACGCCGCGACCTCCGCCGGAACCCCCGGGTCCGCTCTGGTGGGGGACCGGGGCGGACCTCACGGGCCGAACTGAGCGGATCTCACGGGCCGAACTGAGCGGACCTCGAGGGTGGAAGTGAGCGGACCTCGGCGGGGTCAGGGGCGGGGGCGGGAGGCGCGCACCTCCGCGACCATCGCCTCGACGCGGTCCTCCGCCAGGGGGACCATCGGGAAGGAGACCACCTGCCCCAGGCGCATGCCACCGAGCATCTCCAGCAGGCTCATCGCCCCGTGGTCGGGGGTCCCCTCGCCGCCGGCCACCCCGTGGGAGCTCCCCTCGGCGCTCACCCCGCCGCTCCCCCCGGGGCCGTCCGCCCCGGCGCCGGCGTCCTGCGTGCCCGCCGTCCCGGTCCCACCGGCCAGGACCTCCCGCAGGAGCGGGCCACCGACCGGGTCGGCCATCCACTCGTCGAAGGTCGAGTCCCGGTCCAGTTCGGTCCTCACCTCGTCACCGACCACCTCGATGCTGCCGGCCAGACGGATGTCCCTGCTCGAGGCGCCGACCTCCACGACCCAGTCCCCGCCCTCCACCACCCAGCGGTGCACACGGTCGTCCCAGTGGGCCAGGTCCGGGCGCGGGACCCGCACCTCCACCTCGACACGCTCCCCCGCAGGCACCTCGATGCTGGCGAATGCGCGCAGTTCCCGCGGGGGCCGGGACACCGAGGATGCCGCCGGGTCGGCGTAGACCTGTGCGACCTCCCGCCCGTCGCGGGTGCCGGTGTTGGTGATGCCCAGGTGCACCACCAGCGCACCGTCCCCGGCATCCCCGTCGGTCCCGGCAGCCCCGCCCTCCCCGGCACTCCCGCCCTCCCACCTCAGCGCCAGGGAGTCGTACTCGAAGGTCGTGTAGGACAGCCCGTGGCCGAAGGGGAAGGCGACGTCCAGTCCGCGCCCGTCGTACCAGCGGTACCCGACGTGGATGCCCTCGCCGTAGCGGACGTGGTCGTGCTCGCCGGGGAAGTTCAGGTGGGCGGGGGTGTCCTCCAGTCGCAGGGGGAGCGTCTCGGTCAGGCGCGCGGAGGGGTTGACGGAGCCCAGGAGCACATCGGCCACGGCCGCTCCCCCGGCCTGACCGAGCAACCACCCCTCGACGAGGGCGGGAACCCCGTCCGACCAGGGGGACAGCCGCACCGCCGACCCGTTGGAGAGCACGACCACGGTGCGGGGGTTGGCCTCCAGCACCCGCCGGAGGAGACCGACCTGCACCAGCGGCAGGTCGATGGTGGTGCGGTCGTAGCCCTCCGACTCCTCCCGGTCCGACAGGCCCAGGAAGACCACGGCGACGTCGGCCCGCGAGGCCGCCTCCACGGCCTCGGCGACCAGCGCCTCGTCCTCCTCCCCGTCCAGACGGAACCCGGGGGCGAAGAGCACCTCGCCCGAGGTGTCCGCCCTCAGTGCGTCGAGCGCGTCCTCCATGCGGGTGGGCACGATCTGCGAGGAGCCCGCGCCCTGGAAACGCGGGGTGCGGGCGAACTCCCCGATCACCGCCAGGCGCGCCGACGGGTCCAGGGGCAGCAGGTCACCCTCGTTGCGCAGCAGGACGATCCCGCGTCCCGCCACCTCACGGGCCAGGGCGTGGTGGGCGTCGGCGTCGTAGCGGGCGGTCGGGTCCAGGTGGTCGGCCGAACGGAACACCAACTCGAGCAGGCGCCTCACGGAGGCGTCGACCAGGTCCTCCGGGACCTCCCCGCTGCGCACCGCGGCGACGACCTCGCCGGGCCCGACCTCGCCCGTGGAGGGCATCTCCAGGTCGAGGCCCGCACGCAGGGAGCGCACCCGGTCGAGCACGGCCGTCCAGTCGGAGACCACGACCCCCTCGAACCCCCACTGACCGCGCAGCAGCTCCGTGAGCAGGAGGTGGTTCTCCGAGGCGAAGGTCCCGTTCACCCGGTTGTAGGAGCACATGACGGTCCAGGGCTGCTCCGTGCGCACGATGTGCTCGAAGGCACGCAGGTAGGTCTCGTGGAGCGGCCGCTCGTCGACGTCCGCGGAGACCGAGTTGCGACGCGTCTCCTGGTTGTTGGCCGCGAAGTGCTTGAGCGAGGCACCCACACCCGTCGACTGGATGCCACGCACCCATGCAGCGCCCATGACACCCGCGACCAGCGGGTCCTCGGAGTAGTACTCGAAGTTGCGTCCGCACAGGGGGGATCGCTTGATGTTGACACCGGGGCCGAGGACCACCGAGACCTGTTCCTGGAGCGCCTCCGCCCCGATGGCGGCGCCGACACGTTCGACGAGCGTGGGGTCCATGGAGGCCCCGAGTGCGACGGGGGGCGGGAAGGCGGTGGCCGGCACGGAGTCCCCGATGCCGAGGTGGTCGGAGGCGTCCTCGGCCTGCTTGCGCAGTCCGTAGGGTCCGTCCGTCATCATCACGGCGGGGACGCCGGCGTGGTCGACGGCGGCCGTGTGCCAGAAGTCCGCGCCGGTCAGCAGGTGGGCCTTCTCCTCGAGGGACAGGGCCGCCAGGGCCTCGTCGATGCGGTCGTGGGGCGTGGATCCTGTGGTCATCGGTGACCCTTCCGTCGTGGGTGGTGGGTGGTGGGGAGGTCGGGGTGGGCGGGTTCAGGGATGGGCGTCCCAGAAGTCGACGAGGGCGGCCGCGAGCGCGACCGGGTTCTCCAACTGGGCGGAGTGCTGGGCATGCGGGATGACGGTGTGGAGGGCGCCGAGGCCTTCGGCCTCCGGTGGGTACCACTCCGGAGGCCACACCGGGTCCTCCGCCCCGTGGACCAGGTGCACCGGGACACCGGTGGCCAGGAGACGGTCCGTGGTGTCCGGGTAGGTGGTGAGGATCCGGGCGATGCCCACCAGGGAGTCGTCCGAGGTGGCCTCCACCCGCTGGCGCAGCATCTCCAGTCGCGGATCGGCCTGGGGCACGGTGGGCATGTCGGGGTGCAGCGACCGTCGCAGGATCCGGTGGCCCAGGGGACCGTGCGGGAGCACGGCGAGGAGTGCCGGGGGGACGACCCCCTCCACCGCGCGCGGTCCCGAGGAGAAGAGGGTGAGCGTCCGGAAGGGGGCGGGGTCCTCGATCACGGTGGCGCGGGCGACGACCCCGCCGAAGCTGTGGCCCAGCAGGTGCAGGGGGACGTCCGGCACGGCCACCGTGCGAGCGACGCCCAGGGCGTCGCCCACGAAGTCCCCCAGACGGTAGTGGCCCCGGCCCCGGGGTGCGGCGGAGTCGGCCTGTCCGCGCTGGGAGTACGCCAGGGTCGTGTAGCCACGTGCGGCCAGCCGGGGCAGGAAGTGGGTGAAGTCCTCCTTGGACCCGGTGAAACCGGGGATGACGAGGACGCGCCCCCTCTCGGCCCCACGGGCCGGGGCGAGGAGGGCGGTGAGCTCCCCGGCGGGGGAGCCGATCCCGACCACCTCCACGCCCGGTGGGACCGGATCGGGCCCGAAGGCGACGTGGGGGCGAAGGCCCTGCACCTGCGTGCCCGCCATGTCCACCTCCTGCGCCGGTTCCCTCCTCGGATTCTAGGTGGGGGCCCGCCGAGGCGCGGGAGATGCGGGGAGATGAGGGGACTGCACGGGCGTTCACACGCCGACCCTCTATTGCAATTCATTCTCATTAATAA
>NZ_CCXH01000087.1 GCF_000820725.1 Actinomyces polynesiensis
GCCGCGTCAGCTTCGCCAACGACTTGGGCCAGTACCTTGTCCCACACGCCCCGACGCGCATAGGCGCGGTGCCGCTTCCACACCGTCTGCCACGGTCCGAACTCACCTCGAGGCAGGTCCCTCCACGGGATCCCCGTCCGATACCGGTAGATGATCCCGTTGACGATCATCCGATTGTTCGTGAACGGGTGACCCTTCCTGCCCTCATTGGAGGGCAGGAGCGGCGCGATCCGCTCCCACTGCTCATCCGTCAACGCCTCAAACCTGCTCCCAGAACCCACCGGTCCAGTATCCCGCGAGCCTCAACCAACATATCGGAGACACGCTCTAGTGGCTTGGCTCGTCCTCAGAGATGGCGTCCGGTTGCAGTCGATACCCCATGCCTGCCTCGGTAATGAGATAGCGGGGTATGCCCGGCTCAGGTTCGAGCTTCTTGCGGAGTTGTGCGATGTAGAGCCGGAGGTAGCCGGTATCGCTGACGTGTTCGGAGCCCCAGATTTCGGTCAGCATCGTCTGGCGCGTTACCAACTTGCCGGGGTTTCGGATCAGCAGTTCGAGGACTTGCCACTCGGTAGGCGTGAGCCGGACGCTCTCGCTTTGCTCGCCCAAGGTCTTCATGACTGTGTGGGTCGAGAGGTCCACGGTGACGTCGCCGAACTTCACGATGGGATCGCTGTCGTGCTGCGGGAGGCGTCGAGTAAGCGCGCGGATGCGGGCGAGGAGTTCTTCGATGGAGAAGGGCTTTGTCACATAGTCGTCCGCTCCTGCGTCAAGGGCTTCGACTTTGTCCGCGGCGCCCGTCCGCCCGGACACGACGAGGATTGGCGCGCCGGACCAGCCTCGTATGCCCTCGATGACCTGCACTCCGTCTAGCTCGGGCATACCTAGGTCGAGCATGAAGATGTCCGGGTGATGGTCTATTGCGGCGGCGATCGCTTGGCTTCCGTTCGCCGCGGTGATGATGTCGTAGCCCTTCGCGGTGAGGGTAATGCGGAGGGCGCGGAGAATCTGTGGGTCGTCGTCGGCGATGAGGATTTTCATGGTCGGCCCTTTCCTCGCTCGTGTTGCGTCTGGGGCGCGTTTGTGGCCGGCAGCGTAATGACCATCGTGAGGCCGCCCCCTGGGGTGTCCTCGGGCGTGAGGGTTCCCCCCATGCCTTCTACGAAGCCCTTGGAGAGCGCGAGGCCCAGGCCGAGCCCTGTCGTGTTGTCCGTATCCCCAAGACGCTGGAATGGAACGAACACGTCGTCACGGCGATCCGGGGGGATGCCGGGACCGTGGTCGATGATCCGGACTTCGACCTTCCCGGCGAACTCGCTGGTGGCGATTCGCACTCGCGACCCGGCGGGGGCGTGCCGGACCGCGTTGGCAAGCAGGTTGACGATAACCCGTTGCAGGAGAACTGGGTCGGCCATGGCAGGCGAGAGGTCTGGGTCCAGGTCGAGCTCGACTTCTTCGGGGCCAAGGTCGAGTTCGTCAAGGGCGGGGAGGATCACATCGGCAGGGTCGAGGGGGCTGCCCGAGACAGCGAGCACGCCGGCTTGGAGGCGGCTCACGTCGAGGAGGTCGGTGACGAGGCTTGCGAGTGTTGTCAGGCTCTCGTCGGCAGTTGCAAGAAGTTCCTCACGGTCGGACTTGGACAGGGAATCGCGTGCGGCGCGGAGTCCGCTGACGGCTGCAGTCGCAGCGGCAAGGGGGCGGCGTAGGTCATGGCTGAGCGCGGAGAGCAGGGCACCACGAACGCGGTCGGAGGCAGCGAGTGGTTCGACTTCGCTCGCCGTCTCAGCGAGGTCGCTGTGCTCCAGTGCGGCGTCGAGCTGGACGGCAATGGTAGACAGCAGGCGACGTTCGGAGGCTTCGAGGCCTTCCCCGTGCAGCTCCAGCAGAGCTCGGTCGCCGACCGGGACGATGGTCGGTGAGGAGTCTGAGGCCGGTTCTCCGTCCGAGGCGAGAGTGATGTCGCCCGCGACCAGTCGGACGCCGGTCAGGCCGAACGCTTCACGGGTACGGCTCACGAGGGCTTGGAGAGCACCTTGCCCACGCAGCACGCTCCCGGCGATCGTTGCAAGCAGTTCGGACTCGGCTGCGGCCCTCCGAGCCGCACGGGTCTGTCGTGCCGCGCGATCCACGACGTAGCTGACCAGGATCGCGATGATGACGTAGAGAACGAGCGCGAGAACATGCTGGGGCTGGCCGATCGAAACGGTGTGGTAGGGCTCGATGAAGAAGAAGTCGAGGGTCAGTCCCGACAGGATTGCGGCGAACAAGGCGGGCCATAGGCCGCCAATGAGCGCGACGATGACGACGAGGAGCTGGTAGCTCAGCACGTCGCTGGTGATCGACTCCTCGTTGCGAAGCGTGACCAGGAGCCAGGTCAGCGCCGGTCCGCCGAGCAGGGCGAGCACGAAGCCGGTTATGCGCCGTTTGAGCGTCAGCGCGCCTCCGGACTTAGGCAGCGTGAGGCCCCGGCCGGCGGCGGCGTGGTTGACGATGTGGACGTCGATGTTGCCGGCTTCGCGGATCACCGTGGCGCCGATGCCCGGTCCTGTCATGGCCGTGGCGATACGGCCGCGGCGGCTGACGCCGATGACGAGCTGGGTGGCATTGACGGCTCTGGCGAAGTCGACCAAAGCTGTTGGGATGTCGTCGCCGCCGACTTGGTGGTACGTGCCGCCGAGCTTTTCGACCAAGGCACGCTGTTGAGCGAGGGCATAGGGGTTCGCGTTGCGTAGACCGTCTTGGGTCGTGACGTGCACCGCAAGGAGTTCGCCACCGGCCGACCTAGCCGCGATCCGGGCGCCGCGCCGGAGCAACGTTTCCCCTTCGGGTCCGCCGGTGAGCGTGACGACGACGCGCTCGCGCGCCTCCCACTTGCTGTCGATGCCGTGTTCATTGCGGTAGTCCTGCAGCGCGGAATCGACTTCATCCGCCAGCCAGAGCAATGCGAGCTCTCGCAATGCGGTGAGGTTGCCCAGGCGGAAGTAGTTGGAGAGGGCGGCATCGACGCGCTCGGCGGGGTAGACGTAGCCACCAGCGAGCCGGTCGCGGAGTGCCTGCGGCGCGAGGTCAACGACCTCGGTCTGATCGGCGGCGCGCAGCACTTGATCAGGGATTGTCTCGCGTTGCGGGACGCCGGTTATCTCCTGGACGACATCGTTGAGGGACTCGATGTGCTGGATGTTGAGGGTGGAGATGACGTCGATGCCAGCATCGAGAAGTTCCTGAACGTCCTGCCACCGCTTTTCATTGCGCGAGCCGGGAGCGTTGGTGTGAGCCAACTCATCAACGAGCGCGACGTCCGGCTTTCGTGCAAGCACAGTATCCAAGTCCATCTCAGTGAGTTCTACGCCCCGGTGCTGCATGGTTCGGCGGGGAACCGCGTCAAGTCCTTCGGTCATCGCAGACGTGGCAACGCGGCCGTGGGTTTCCACGACCGCGATGACCACGTCTTTACCTTCGCCATGAAGACGTTTGCCTTCTTCAAGCATGGCGTAGGTCTTGCCGACGCCGGGCGCAGCTCCGAGAAGCACTTGTAGCCGTCCCCGTGGTCCCACGTCAATCCTCCAGTTCGTCCAGCGCCAAGTTGAGCTCCAACACATTCACTCTGGGTTCACCCAGATAGCCAAGGTCACGACCTTGGGTGTGAGCGGCGACAAGCTCCTCCACCTGTTCTACGCCCATCGCCCGGGCTTCTGCGACGCGCGCCACCTGGATCGCGGCGTACTCGGGGCTGATATCCGGGTCGAGGCCGGACGCGGAGGCGGTCATCGCGTCCGGCGGCACCTGGTCTTCGCTCACACCGTTGAACTCGGCGACCTGCGCCTTGCGCTCGGCGATAGCGGCGATGAGGTCCTCATTCTCTGGGCCGTAGTTCGATCCATACGAGTTCGCACCATCCCAGCCGTCGCCGGCAGCGGAGGGGCGGGACTGGAAGTACTCGGGCAACGGGTTGCCGTCCGCGTCCAGGAAGCCCTGCCCGATCAGCGACGAGCCGACGACCTCGCCGTCGGTGTTCTTGATGAGGGAGCCGTTGGCCTGAGCGGGCAGGATGAGCTGTCCGACGCCGGTGACGATGAGGGTGTAGACCACGCCGCACAGGACGGTGAAGACCGCCATCGCGCGGATCGCGACCCAGAGGGTGCGTCCGGTGGAGCGGGTTGCAGTGTTCATTTCCGATCTCTCCTTGAGGCTTCGGTCAGAATCCGGGGATGAGGCGCACGACGAGGTCGATGAGCCAGATGCCGATGAACGGCGCGATGATGCCGCCGAGGCCATAGACGAGCAGGTTGCGGCCGAGGACTTTCGAGGCGTTCATCGGCCGGTACTTCACACCGCGCAGAGCGAGCGGGATGAGGATCACGATGATGATCGCGTTGAAGACAATCGCGGACAGCACGGCCGAGGCCGGCGAATGCAGGCCCATGATGTTCAGGACCGCGAGGCCAGGGAAGACACCCATGAACATCGCGGGGATGATCGCGAAGTACTTCGCGATGTCGTTCGCAATGGAGAAGGTCGTCAGCGCCCCGCGGGTGATGAGCAGTTGCTTGCCGATGCGCACGATGTCGATGAGCTTCGTCGGGTCGGAGTCGAGGTCGACCATGTTCCCGGCCTCCTTCGCCGCGGAGGTGCCCGAGTTCATCGCGACCCCGACGTCGGCCTGCGCGAGCGCGGGCGCGTCGTTGGTGCCGTCGCCGGTCATCGCGACGAGGTTGCCGCCCTCCTGTTCCTTGCGGATGTAGGCGAGCTTGTCCTCCGGGGTGGCCTCGGCGAGGAAGCCGTCTACGCCGGCCTCCTTGGCGATCGCCGCAGCGGTGAGCGGATTGTCGCCAGTGATCATGACGGTGCGGATGCCCATCGCACGCAGTTCGGCGAAGCGCTCGCGCAGGCCGTCCTTGACGATGTCCTTGAGGTGGACGACGCCGAGGACTTGCCCCTCGCCAGAGGCGCTCTTGGTCGCGACGACCAGCGGGGTTCCGCCTGTCTGCGAGATGTGTTCGGTGTGCTCCTCGAGCTCGGCGAGCATGCTGCTCGGTAGGCGAGTGCCGCCGTCCTCGAGCCAGGCGATGATCGCGGAGCCGGCGCCCTTGCGGATCAGGGTGCCGTCGGGCAGGTCGAGCCCCGACATGCGGGTCTGGGCCGTGAACGGCACGATCTCACCCTGCGCGGTCGTGCCGACGTTGACGCCCTCAGCCACCGCGAGTTCGACGATCGAGGAGCCCTCGGGGGTCGGGTCGGCCAGGGACGAGAGCGCGGCGGCCCTGATGAGCTCCTGCTCCTGCACGCCGGCCAGGCGCACGAATGCCGAGGCGCGTCGGTTGCCGTAAGTGATCGTGCCCGTCTTGTCGAGCAGCAGCGTCGTCACGTCACCGGCGGCCTCGACCGCGCGGCCGGACATGGCGAGCACGTTGCGCTGCACGAGACGGTCCATGCCCGCGATGCCGATCGCGGACAGTAGCGCGCCGATCGTGGTCGGGATGAGGCAGACCAGCAGGGCGACCAGTACCGTGATCGAGACCGGGCTGGCCGCGTAGGACGCAATCGGGTTCAGGATGAGGGCGACGACGACGAACACGATGGACAGGCTCGCGAGGAGGATGTTCAGCGCGATCTCGTTCGGCGTCTTCTGTCGTGCCGCGCCCTCGACAAGGGCGATCATCCGGTCCACGAAAGTCTCGCCCGGCTTCGAGGTGATCCGTATCACGATCCGGTCGGACAGGACGCGCGTGCCGCCAGTGACCGCGCTGTGGTCACCACCGGACTCGCGGATAACCGGGGCGGACTCCCCGGTGATAGCCGACTCGTCCACCGACGCGATGCCCCAGACGATATCGCCGTCACCGGGGATCAGCTCGCCTGCGGAGACCACGACCGTGTCGCCGAGACGTAGGTCCGCCGAGGCGATGTCCGTGGCCCGGACTCCTGTGGCGCTCGGGTCCTTCGCCGCGTCGTATGCGATCAAGCGATGCGCCGTGGTGCTGGTGCGGGTCTTGCGCAGCGTATCCGCTTGGGCCTTGCCCCGACCCTCCGCGATCGACTCGGCGACGTTCGCGAACAGGACGGTCAGCCACAGCCAGACCGCGATGACCCAGGTGAAGGACACCGGGACCGGCGTGCCACCGGAGGCCTCCGGGCCGCCCATGAACGGCTCGGCGATCGCCAGCGCGGTCGCGAGGACCGCACCGACCCAGACGATGAACATGACCGGGTTGTGCCATTGGTCGCGCGGGTTCAGCTTGCGGAACGCACCGGGCAGCGCGGCTCCGACCTGGGACCAGGAGAACCCGCCCCGCTTCACGGGGCCGCCGGATGCCGGGCGTGCAGGAGTGTGCGTGATGGTGGACATGATTCAGACGAGCCCTTCCGCCAGGGGACCCAGCGCGAGAACGGGGAAATAGGTGAGCGCGGCGACGAGGATGACGGCGCCGATGACGAGGGTGACGAACAGCGGACGGTGGGTGGGCAGCGTGCCAGCGGTCGCCGGAATCTTGTCCTGCTTCGCGAGCGAGCCGGCCAGTGCCAGCACGAGCACGATTGGGATGAACCGGCCGAGCAGCATCGTCACGCCGAGCGCGGTGTCCATCCACGGCGTCGCCGCGGTGATGCCCGCGAAGGCCGAGCCGTTGTTGTTCGCCGCCGAGGTGAAGGCGTACAGAACCTCCGAGAAGCCGTGCACGCCGGGGTTCCAGATCGACGTGTTCTCCACGTCATCCCGCACTCCGGGGATCGCGAAGCTCAACGCGGTGCCCACGAGCACGAGGACCGGGGTGACGAGGATGTACAGGCTGGCGAGCTTGATCTCGCGCGCCCCGATCTTCTTGCCCAGGTATTCCGGGGTGCGCCCGACGAGCAGGCCGGCGATGAACACGGCGATGATGGCCATGATGAGGATGCCGTACAGGCCCGCGCCGACACCGCCAGGGGCGACCTCGCCGAGCATCATGTTGATCATCGTCATCATGCCGCCGAGTGCAGGGAACGAGTCGTGCATCCCCGTGACCGCGCCGGTCGAGGTGATCGTGCTAGTCGTGTCGAACAGCGAGGTCAGCGGCAGGCCGAAGCGCAGCTCGGTGCCTTCCAGCGCTCCTCCGGCGAGTTGCGGGGCGGTGCCCTGACCTGCCAGCAGGAACGCGGTCAGCGCGCCGTAGGAGATGACGAACAGTACGCTCATCGCACCGAGGATGGCGTAGCCCTGACGGACGTCGCCGACCATCTTCCCGAAGGTTCGGGTCAGCGACACCGGGATGACGAGCATGAGCAGGATCTCGAACAGGCTCGTCCACGCGGACGGGTTCTCGAAGGGGTGGGCGGAGTTGGCGTTGTAGAAGCCGCCGCCGTTCGTGCCGAGCTCCTTGATGGCCTCCTGCGAGGCGACCGGGCCGCCAGGCACCGTTGCGGTGCCGCCGGTGAGGGTCGTGACCTCCTGGAAGCCGTTGAAGTTCTGGATCACGCCGCCGATCATCAGCACGATCGCGCCGACGAAAGCGATGGGTAGCAGGATGCGTAGCGTGCCACGCACCAGATCGACCCAGAAGTTGCCGATCGTGCCGGACTTCCGATATGCGAAGCCGCGAACGAGCGCGATCGCGACCGCGATGCCGACCGCGGCGGACACGAAGTTCTGCACCGCAAGCGCGGCGAGCTGCACCGTGTAGCCGAGGGTGGTGTCCGGCGAGTAGGACTGCCAGTTCGTGTTCGTCACGAAGGAGATCGCCGTGTTGAACGACAGGTGCTCGCTCGGAGCGGTCAGGCCCAGCGAGTAGGGCAGCCACTCCTGCAGACGCTGAAAGAGGTAGACGAGCAGGACACCGACGACCGAGAACATGAGCACGCCGCGCAGGTAGGCCTGCCAGGTCTGCTCCGCCTTTGGGTCGACGCCGATGACCTTGTAAAGCCCACGCTCGACCCTCCAGTCCTTCGCGGAGGTGTAGACCCACGCCATGTAGTCGCCGAAGGGGCGATAGAGCACGCCAAGAACGATGACGACGCTCAGCAGCGCCGCGATCGCGAGAACCCACTCCATCAGAACTTCTCCGGCTTCACGAGGGCGAACACGAGATAGACGACGGCGACGACGCCGAGGGCGAGGCCGATGAGCTGGAAGACGATCACAGCTTCTCCACCGCCTTGGCGACGAGGGCGACGACCGCGAACAGGACGATCACGCCCAGAACGTAGACGAGGTCAAGCACAGACAACTCCCTTCGGAGAACTACGGCCCGAGTCCCGGAGCCGAACGCCCATGACAGGCGCAACTCACGATGAAACACTCAGGTCCGCGCGCCAGGAAGGCTCCTAACGGAACAGATACGGTCCCCCGCCTGATCTTGACGTTCTACTAACGCGCGCGACGGCGCGCTTGCGGCACCAGGGCCTTTCAGGCCGTACAGGGAGAGTCGATTCCAGGCTGCGCAAGGAGCCTCATCGCGCAGACAGCCTGCTGCGGGAGCACGCCATTGCCAAGCGCGGTGAGCTGCTGAACCTGCGTCAGCCCGAGGTCGGGATCGGTGACCCACCCATTAGGCAAGCCCATGAGCCATTCCACGAACGCGGGCGCCACCTTTGGCCCACCGCGCTCATTCAGGATCGCAGGGGCTGGGGGGAGGTCGTCCGATGATGCGCTCCCATCGGATGATGGCTCCTGCGTAGCGTCCCCAGCGTCGAAGGACTCCTCGATCAACGCGAATGTCGCTTCCGGGCTCGGCTGCCGCCCGCGACCGGCTACGAGGTCGATCACTTGATGGCTGAGCGCGATTGTCCCGCGCCGTGCTCTCACCTGTGCAAGCGTCTCGGGTGTGTCCCCTAACGTGGTGTAACGGGAAGTGTCCGTGGTGGCCTGGGGCGGCCATCGCGGATGACCCGAGTAACCACTACGAAACCAGGTATCCGCGATGACCACCATCCAGTCTGCCCTCTCCTGCCTGTCTGCGAAGCTTCAGTCCGATCCAGACTTACAGGGCGTCAACGTTCTGCCTCTGATCTTGCAGGCTGCCCTCCAAGACCTCATCAACGCTGAGGCCACCACCCGCATCGGTGCCGCCCCTTACGAGCACACAGGCGCACGCGTGACCATGCGCAACGGGACACGCGACAAGACGGTGGAGACACCCGCAGGCGAAGTGAGTGTCGCCATCCCCAAGCTGCGTACGGGATCCTTCTTCCCCTCCCTGCTCCACCCTCGGCGCAGGGTCGACAAGGCCTTGTGGTCCGTGGTTTGCCAGGCCTGGATCAACGGGGTCTCCACCCGTAAAGTGGCTCTTCGGACATCCGGTGGGGGGTCATGGGGTGAGGCCACCGGCGGCGAGGAGCATTCGGAGGCGGTAGTTGTCGGGGTTGCGGAATCCTCGGGCGAGGCGCCGGTGGAGTTCGATGATGCCGTTGACGGCCTCGGTGCCGCCGTTGTTCGCGCGACCAGTGGTGAAGTACGCCAGGAACGCGTCACGCCACCGGCATAGGGTGCGGCCCAGCCGTGCGATCTCGGGGATCGGGCACGTGTGGAACGTGTCGATGACCTGCTCGGCGATTACCCGCCCGGTGGTCAGGTCCGCCTGCCGGTAGGCGTTCCGCAACTGCTGGGCGCACTGCCACGCCACTTCCACCTCGACGTGCTCGTCCCGGGTGAACGCTGCTTCCAAACGGGCGTGCTGCTTGTCGGTGAGGTTCTCCCTCCCGGCTCGCAGCAGGCGCTGGATGCCGTAGAGCGGGTCGCCCTTGCGTCCCCGATGCCCGAGGGTGGTCTGCTGCACGCGGCGGCGGACCTCATCAACGGCGGCGGTGCCGAGCTTGACGACATGGAACGCGTCCAGCACGGCGACGGCGTCTTCGAGCTCATCATCGATAGCGTTCTTGTAACCGGCGAACGGATCCAACGCCGCGATTCGCACCCGGCGGCGGAATGCGTCGCCGCGCTGTTGGAGCCAGCTCGCGTACGCCTTCCCCGACCTGCCGGGCACCAGATCCAGCAGCCTGGCACGCACCCGGCCGTGCTCGTCGCGGGTGAGGTCGACCATCCCGGTCAACTCCTTCGGCCCCCGCCGGCGCGGGTCGACGTGATGCCACACGTGCTCATCAACACCGAGCGTGGTGACCCCCTCGAAGCGTGCCGGATCATCGGCGAGGCGCTCCAGTTCGGGCTTGACCGCCCGCCAGACCGTCTTCCACGACGTGCCCAACTGACGGGCAAGACCCTGGATCGTCGCGTGCTCGCGACGCAACTGCCCGACCGCCCACGCGACCGCCCGCCGGGTGATCGACCCGCGGACGGCGACGAGCGTGGGGACTTGCTCTACGAACGTCTTCTTCGTGCAGTCCGCGTCGGCGCACCGCCAGACTCGTTGCCGCCACAGCACCCGAACCCGGGCGACGCCGGGCACGTCATGCAGCACTCTCCGACGGCGACCCCGGCCCGTCGCGATGACACCGCACGTCGGGCACCCGACCGGTTGCGGGGGCGTCGAGACCGTCACCACCATCACCTCGTCGTGGCGTTCGACACGCTCAACATGCACGTTCTCGAGGCCAAGCAGCAGGTCGCAGCGGGAACACGGGTCGGTGGCAGGGCGCGCTTCAGCGCACCCCGAAGTATGTTGAAACACGTCGAGGTCCTCGTATCGATCAGACAGTTAGCGCTTCTGATCCTCGGGGACCTCGACCCCTACCCACCCGACCTCACCCGGCGAGCCTCACCCCCACCGGATGTCCGAAGAGCC
>NZ_CCXH01000088.1 GCF_000820725.1 Actinomyces polynesiensis
CGTCAGTCCCGGCCTCCGGGGAGGCGCCCGCCGGTCTCCGGTGGCACCCCACCCTCCGGGCGCTCCCGCTGAGGTCCTGCGGCGGCCCTCACACGGCGGACGTCCCCGCCGCCGCCCCGACCCCACACGGGTGGGGACCCGACCGGTCTCGGACACTGCCGCCGGGGACCTGGGACCCATGCGCGGGCTTTATCAGTAGGTAAGGCTTACCTTATCTTCACATCGACGAGATCTGGAGCACCAATGCCACGCACCAGCGCCGGCCTTTCACCCCGCAACCTCATCAACATCGGCGTCTTCACGGCGATCTACTTCGTGATCACGTACGTGAGCGGCATGCTGGGCTTCTTCAACCCCTTCATGATGTTCGTGGGGTGGGTGGTCGGTATCCTCCTCAACGGCACGGTCATCATGCTCTTCCTGGCCAGGACACCGGTGTTCGGTGCCCTCACGATCCCCTACACGGTCGTCGGCCTGCTGATGGTCCTCTCGGGGCACGTCTGGTACACGGTCCTCGGAGCGGCACTCCTGGGGTTCACGGCCGACCTGGTCGCCAACTCCGCCCACTACCGGTCCCTGCCACGCAATGTCGTGGCCTACGCGATCGCCGAGCTGTCGCTGGTGGTCCCGCTGTTCCCGATCTTCCACCAGTCGGACGCCTACTTCGCGGGCATCGTCTCCAGCATGGGCCAGGAGTACGCCGACGGGATGCACGCCCTCTTCACCCCGGTGGTCCTCGTCGTGTGGGCAGTGGTCATCCTCGTCACCGCCCTGCTGGGGGGATGGATCGGGACCCGCGTCCTCCACCGCAACTTCGAGAGGGCCGGAGTCGCCTGATGTCCTCGACCCCGTCCGCACTCAGGGCCGCTCCTGCGCTGTCCGGCGGAGCACCCGTGCGCGTGCGCCTGCTCCGCCTCGACCCCCGCACCAAACTCCTGGTCCTGGTGGTGGTCAACGCGATCACCCTGAGGAGCAGTCCCACCGCGGTCGTCCTCGCTGCCGCGGTCCTCGTGGCGGCACTGCTCCTGACCGTCACCAGCAGCTGGGCCCTGAGGCCCTACCTCCTCACCTTCGGCGGGACACTCGCCTGCTTCCTCCTGCTGCCACTGCTCTGGCACTCCACGGCGTCAGCCTTCATCGCGGCGGCCGCCTTCTGGTTCAGTCGCTTCACGGTGTCCCTCGGGATGGCCGGGTACGTCGTGTCCACCACGGGCGCCTCCGAGATGGCGGCCGCACTGAGGGGTCTGCACGTCCCCCAGACCATCGTCATCCCCTTCACCGTCATGCTGCGGTTCATCCCGACGGTCGGCGCCGAGGTGCACGCCATCTCCGACGCCATGCGTCTGAGGCGTGTGTTCCCCGGGGCCTTCGGGCTCATCTCCCACCCTGCACGGGCCACCCAGTACCTGATGGTCCCCCTGCTCGCCTCCACGACGCGTCTGGCGGACGATCTGAGCGCCTCCGCCCTGGTCCGGGGACTCGGCGCGATCCCCAGGCCCACCAGCATCGTGCGCCTCGGCCTGGGTACCGGTGACCTGGTGGCACTGCTGGCCACGGCCGCCCTCATCGCGCTGCGCCTGTCCGGATGGGGGGTACGGGCGTGAATGCCTCCCCCGCCGACGCCACGTCGGGAGCCTCCCCGGCCGGCCTCGTGCCGGGGCGCACCACGGCAACCGAGCCGGG
>NZ_CCXH01000089.1 GCF_000820725.1 Actinomyces polynesiensis
CCTGCGCACGTGCCGCGTCGGGCAGCACACCGACTCCTGCCGCGGTCCGCCCGGTGGAGACCCCGGCGGACCCCGACACCCGGGCCGACGCCGGCACCCCGACCGGTCGGGGCGTAGCGGCCCGCGAGGGTACGGCGCACACCCCGGACAGGGAGCGCACCCACGACCCGGAGGAGCCCGACAGCACCCCGGGCTCCCCCTGCCTGGACCACATCGACCTCGAGATCCCCCACGGCACACTCACCCTCCTGTGCGGAGCCTCCGGATTGGGGAAGTCCACCGCGCTGCGACTGCTCAACGGCCTGGTCCCCCACTTCCACGCCGGACACCTCGAGGGGAGCGTC
This sequence comes from Actinomyces polynesiensis, assembly GCF_000820725.1. Lineage (GTDB taxonomy): Bacteria > Actinomycetota > Actinomycetes > Actinomycetales > Actinomycetaceae > Pauljensenia > Pauljensenia polynesiensis. The sequence goes on from NZ_CCXH01000089.1 coordinate 345, forward strand.
GAGGTCGCCGGGGTCGACGTCCCCGGCACCGACATCACGGAGGCCGGACGCACCACGGCCACCGTCTTCCAGAACCCCCGTTCGCAGTTCTTCACCTCCGACGTCATCAGCGAACTCGCCTTCCGCGGTGAGAACTACGGTCTCGACCCCGCGGAGATCCTCGAGCGGGCCACCGCGGCGGCCGGGCAGGTGGGGATCTCCGGACTGCTCGACCGCCACCTCACCCGCCTGTCGGGTGGTGAACTGCAGAAGGTCGCCTGCGCCCAGGCCCTGGCCGGGCACACCCCGGTCCTGCTCTTCGACGAGCCGACCTCCAACCTCTCTCCCGCCGCCATCGAGGAGTTCGGGGAACTCCTGGGACGCCTGCGAGCCGCCGGGCACACCCTCGTCGTGGCCGAGCACCGTCCCCACTTCCTGCGCGGCATCACCGACCAGGTGCTCCTGATGGAGCACGGTCGGATCGCCAGACGCTTCACCGGGGAAGACTTCTTCGCCCTGGACGAGCACCAGCGCCGCGCCCTGGGGCTGCGCTGCCTGCACGCCCCGACCCCTCCCCGTGCACGTGACGGGGCGGACAAGCACACCGGACACACCACCGACCGCCGGACCACGGAGAGGGCGGAGGGCACGGTCGGGGGCATCAGCGCAGGCGAACGCGAGCACGGGGACCGCACCGAACCCCGCCCGACCGGCACGGCACCCGCGGCCGTACCCGCTGGCCCCCTGGGCCTGACCCTCGACCACGTTCGCTTCTCCTACGGCAGCAAGCGCGTCCTCGACATCGACCACCTGGAGTTCCCCGCCGGCCGGATCAGCGTCCTGGTCGGCGACAACGGCGCGGGCAAGACCACCCTGGCCCGCCTCCTGTGCGGCCTGGTCCGCGAGGAGCGCGGCTCACGCATCACGTTGCACGGCCACACCGTGGGCGCGCGCCAGCGCACGGACGCGAGCTACATCGTCATGCAGGACGTGCACCGCCATCTGTTCTCCGAGACGGTGCGCACCGAGGTGACAGTGGGTCTCCCCCGGCGGGACCGGGAACAGGTGGACACCGACGAGCTGCTGACCCGCTTCGGCCTCGACGGTCTCGCCGACCGCCATCCCCTGTCCCTCTCCGGGGGGCAGAAACAGCGCCTCGTCCTCGCCTCCGCCATGGCCTGCCACAAGTCCGTCCACGTCTTCGACGAGCCGACCTCGGGCGTGGACGAACGTCACCTCGTCGCCATCGCCGCCCAGCTCCGGGAGCTGGCGCGCCGGGGTGCCGTCGTCATCGTCATCACCCACGACCTCGAGCTCCTGAACCTCTGCGCGGACCGCATCGTCACGCTGGCCCCCCTCCGCGACGTCGACGAGGGCGGCCACCAGGCCACCGTCGTGGACGTCCTGCCGGACGGGGACGAGGACGACCCGGAGCCCTCCACCACCGACCCGATCGGGAGAAGCGCATGAACACACATCCGACGACCACCCGGGATCCAAGAGAGGGTGTGACACCTCCGACGCCGCCCCACGGGAGCAGCACGACAGCTGACCCTGCCGAGGACCCCGCCGCCAAGGACCGCGCCGGACGCCGGGCCATGAAGGACCTGCAGAGACCCGTGCGCGGGATGATCCTGCTCGGCCAGGTCCTCGCGGGTCTCTCGGCCGTCCTGGCGGTGGCCCCCTACGTCGCCCTCGTCCACCTCGGTGGGATCCTCCTGGGCGCCTGGGGTGCCGGGGTGGCACCCGACGCGCATGCCGTCATGGCGACGGTCGACCTCCTCATCGGCGCATTCTGCGGCCGCCTCCTCCTCTACTTCCTCGCACTGGGGATCACGCACTTCGCCGACGCGAGGCTCGGCGCCCACATCCAGGGCCGCATCATCGACAGCCTCGGACACACGCCCCTGTCGTGGTTCTCCGGGACCACCTCGGGCAAGGTGCGCAAGGCCGTCCAGGACGACACCCACACCCTCCACACGCTCATCGCCCACGCCCCGGTGGAGTCGACCTCTGCCGTCGTCATGCCGATCAGCCTCTTCGCCTACGCCCTGTCCATCGACTGGAGGTTGGGTCTGCTGAGCGTGGCGACGTTCCCCCCTCTACTCGGCCCTGCAGGCCTGGTCCATGAAGGACATGCCCGCCAAGACCGCGGAGATGGACACCCGCCTGGCGAAGGTCTCCTCGACGATGGTCGAGTTCGTCAGCGGCATCACGGTGGTCAAGGCCTTCGGGAAGGTGGGGCACGCGCACCGCAACTACGCCGATGCCGCCCGGGAGTTCTCCGACTTCTACCTCGCCTGGTGCAAGCCCCTGCTCAAGGGGTCTGCGGTGTCAATGGCCGTGGTCGCACCCTCGGTGCTGCTGGCCGTCAACCTGGGGGGTGGCGCCGCCATGGTGGCCGCAGGGTGGGTCAGCCCCGTCGATGTCCTGGCCTGCGCGCTCATCGCGCTGGTGCTGCCCGCCTCCATCGAGGTCATCGGCAACACCCAGTGGGCCTACCAGCTGGCGGGGGCCTCCGCGCTGCGCATCCTGGAGGTCCTCGACACCCCCACCCTCCCCGAACCCACCGACCCGGTCGAGCCCACCACGCATGCCGTGCACCTGGACCACGTGTCCTACTCCTACGGGGAGACCCTCGCCGTCGACGACGTCACCCTGGACCTGGCCGAGGGCACCACCACGGCCCTCATCGGCCCCTCCGGCTCGGGGAAGTCGACCGTGGCCACCCTGGTCGCCCGCTTCGCCGACCCCGACACCGGCACCGTGTCCATCGGGGGCGTCGACCTCCGCCGCATCGCGACCTCCCGGCTCTACCGCCAGGTGGCCTTCGTCCTCCAGGACCCCCAGCTTCTGCGCATCCCGATCCGCGACAACATCGCCCTGGCCCGCCCCGACGCCAGCGAGGAGGAGGTCCGCACGGCAGCACGGGAGGCCTGCATCGACGACTTCATCATGTCGCTGCCCCGGGGCTACGACTCCGTCATCGACGAGGACACCCTGCTCTCGGGCGGGCAGGCCCAGCGGGTGGCCATCGCCCGCGCCCTGGTGGTCGACGCCCCGATCCTCATCCTCGACGAGGCGACCGCGTTCACCGACCCGGAGTCCGAGGCGGAGATCCAGCAGGCACTCAACCGCCTGGTGGTGGGACGCACCGTCCTGGTCATCGCCCACCGTCCCGCCTCCGTCATCGGGGCGGACCGGATCGTGGTGCTCGACCGTGGGCGGATCGTCGCCCAGGGCACGCACGAGGAACTGGCCGGCGAGCCCCACTACGCCGCCCTGTGGCGGATGACCGCAGGAGAGGTTCCCCTCGCGCCCTCGTCGGCGGGCACGGGACCCGCCACCGACTCCGACTCCGACTCCGACTCCGAGAACGGGGAATGACATGACCTCCACCGACCGGACCAACCCGCTGGACCGCTATGCCCGCCTGGTCTCCGAGCCGACCCGACCCCTCTACACGAGGACCCTGGTCTCGAACGCGCTCACCGGGGTGCTGCGCGGGGTCTCCCTGGTCCTGCTCCTCCCCGCCTCCGTCGCCCTCAGCACGGGTGGCACCTCCTGGGGGCTGGGGATCTGGGGGTGGGTGCTTGTCCTGGCCCTGCTCGCCCTCGTGGGCGGACTCCTCGAGTACCGCAACGCCGTCACCGGCTACACGGTGGCCCTGGGCCTCATCCAGACGGTCCACACCCGCCTCGGTGACCGCATGGCCGCACTTCCACTGGGGTGGTTCCGCAGCTCGTCGGCGGGACGGCTGTCCCGCCTCGTCTCCAGGGAACTGCTCCAGCTCGGCGAGAGCGTCGCGCACATGCTCGCCGTGACCGTGTCCAATGTGGCCTCCGCCGCCGTCATGGTGCTGGGGGCGTGGCTGTGGGACTGGAGGCTCGGACTGGTCCTCACCGTGGCCGTCCCGCTCTACTGGGGGGCACTGCGCTGGGCGCGGCGCTGCCTCGACCGCGGCAAGGCCATCTCTGAGCCCGCTGAACGCGAGCTGGGTGACCGGATCGTCGAGTTCGCACGTTGCCAGGGAGCGCTGCGCTCGTGCGGACGAGGTTCCGACTTCACCCAGCTCGAGCGCGCCAACACTGCCAGCCTCACCGCCCAGCGTCGCGACCTGTGGTGGGGGATGCTCGCCAACCTCCTCCACGGCATGGTCGGCCAGTTGGTCGTCGTCTCCCTTGTCGTCCTGGCCGCGCGCCTCGCGATCGGTGACGTCCTGGGTCCGGTCCAGACGATCGCCTTCTTCGGGTTGAGCCTGCGCTTCATCCAGACACTGGAGGAGATCGGCGGGAAGGTGATCGGCATCGAGGAACGCCAACCCATGCTGGACCACGTCGACGAGATCCTCGACGCCCCGACCCTGCCCGAGCCGGCCGCGCCCGTGGTGCTCAGCGCCCCCGGGAGCATCGAGGTGGACCAGGTGGACTTCTCCTACGAGCCCTCCACACCCGTCCTGCGCGACGTCAGCTTCGAGGTGCCTGCCGGTTCGATGTGCGCGCTGGTCGGACCCTCCGGATCCGGGAAGTCGACGATCGCGAAGCTCATCGCCCGCTTCTACGACGTCGACGGCGGCACCGTACGCGTGGGCGGCACGGACGTGCGCGACCAACCCGTCGAGCAGCTCATGGCGCAACTGTCCATGGTGTTCCAGGACGTCTACCTCTTCGACGAGACCCTGGAGGAGAACATCCGCATCGGCCGCCCAGGGGCGGATGGGAGGGAGGTCCGTGAGGCGGCGGCGCTGGCGGGCGTCACGGAGATCGTCGACCGGCTGCCCGACGGGTGGGGGACCCGTGTCGGCGAGGGCGGCCGCGCCCTGCCGGGCGGCGAACGCCAACGCGTCTCCGTGGCACGGGCCCTCCTCAAGGGGGCACCCATCGTGCTCTTCGACGAGGCCACCAGTTCCTTGGACCCCGAGAACGAGGCGAATGTCGTGGCCTCGATGGAGCGCCTGCGGGAGGGTTCCACACTGGTGGTCATCGCGCACAAGCTCGACACCATCCGCACTGCGGACCGGATCGTCGTCCTCGACGCTGATGGCCGGGTGACCCAGACCGGCACCCATGACGAGCTGGTCGGGGTCCCCGGACAGTACCGGGACTTCTGGCAGGCGCGCGCCTCGGCTGCCGGGTGGCGCCTGGCCTGACGACGTGCAGGGTCCGCACCCGGTGGTCGGTCCCGGGGGTCCGGTGATCCGGACCCCCGGGACCTGCTCATGGGGAGAGGTGGCGCGCCACCCTCATCGGCCGGTGGAGCGCCGAGGGATCGCGGAGGGAGCCCGCCGTGAGACTCCGACCGGTGTCGCCACCGCCACCCGCGCGTCCGGGCGGCACGATCACCGCGACGGGTCCACCCCCTCGGCACACCCGCCTCACCCGCCGGTCGCGCGCCCCCGTGCGGGTGGCCAGTGGATCGACCGCCCCAGGGAGGCCAAGACCGACTCGTGCATGGCCTCCGAGACCGTCGGGTGGGGGAAGACCACCTCCGCCAGGGACTCCGCGGTGGCCTCCAGGGAGTGGGCGATCCCGAAGCCCTGGATCATCTCCGTGACCTCCGGGCCGACCATGTGGGCGCCGAGCAGCTCCCCGGTGGTCGCGTCGAAGACGGTCTTGACGAAGCCCGTGGGCTCGTCCCGGGCCAGGGCCTTCCCGTTGCCGGAGAGGTCGAAGACACCCACCTCCACCCGGTGGCCCCGCTGTCGGGCCTGTGCCTCCGTCAGTCCCAGGCTGGCGACCTGGGGGCGGGAGTAGGTGCAGCCCGGCACGAAGTCACGCTCCAGTGGGCGCACCCCGGGCACACCCACGATGTGGTCGACGCAGAGGACGCCCTCGTGGCTGGCCTTGTGTGCCAGGCAGGGGGCACCCGCCACGTCACCGATCGCGTACAGCCCGGCGTCACCCGTGCGGCACCACTGGTCGGTCACCACGAACCCGCGATCCAGGGTCACCCCGAGCTCCTCCAGGCCCAGGCCCCCCGAGTTCGGTGCCACGCCCGTGGCCACCAGGACGCGCTCGGAACCCAGGACCACCTCCTCACCCCCGGCCACCCCGACCACGGTGGTGACCGTGTCGGCGGGGGCGTCGACGTGGACGGAACGCACCGCGACCCCGGTGTGCACCGTGATGCCGCGCCGGGTGAACTCCCGCTCGACGAAGCGCGAGACGTCCTCGTCCTCGACGGGGAGGATGCGCGGGGCGACCTCCAACAGCGTGACCTGCGTGCCGAGGTCGGCGTACAGGCTCGCGAACTCCACCCCGATGGCGCCGGAGCCGATGACCACCAGCGACTCCGGGCGCGCATCCGGCCGGAGGGCCTCCGTGGAGGTCCAGACGCGCTGCCCGTCGGGCTCCACCCCTAGGATCGACCGCGGCCGCGCGCCGGTGGCCAGGATGGTGTGGTCGGCGTGCAACTCGCGCACCGACTGGCCCTCCGCGGTCACGGTGACTCGTCCCTTGGCGGGCAGGTGGGCGGTGCCGTGGACCACCTCGACGCCGTTGGCGTCCAGGAGGCCGCCGATGCCGCCCACCAGGCGGGAGACGACTCCGCGGGAGAAGGCCACGAGTGCCCCCATGTCGAGGTCGACGTCGCCCACCGTGAAGCCCACGCGGGAGGCGGTGGCCAGGGTGTGGGCGGTCTCGGCACCGTGCAGCAGTGCCTTGGTGGGGATGCACCCGCGGTTGGCGCAGGCCCCGCCCAGCCGGTCCCTCTCCACGATGGCCACCCGCAGTCCGTGCTGGGCGGCGCGGATGGCGGCGACGTAGCCGCCCGGTCCGGCCCCCACCACGACGACGTCGAAGGTGTCGGCGCGCCGCTCGCGTGGGGTCGGGGTCGTCACGCGGGCGGACGCGGCGCCCGACGCAGCCCTGCCGGACACCGCCGTGCCGGTCGCCGGTGTGTGCGCGCCCTGTGTGCGCGGTTGCTGTGCACCCATGTCCGCCTCACACCAGCATCTGGGTCGGGGACTCGAGGATCGCCCTGAGCTCACCGACGAAGCTCGCTCCCGTCGCACCGTCGATGACGCGGTGGTCCCCCGAGAGGGTGACCTCCATGACGGTGCGCACCACGACCGACCCGTCCCCGTCGACCACCGGGCGGGGCAGGCCCGCACCCACCGCGAGGATGGCCGCCTGGGGCGGGTTGATGATCGCGTCGAAGCCGGTCACCCCGAACATCCCCAGGTTGGACACGGTGAAGGTGCCACCCTGGAACTCGTCCGGGGTGAGCCTCCCGGCCTTCGCACGGGTGATGAGCCCGGCCAGGTCGCCCGAGACCTCGGACAGCGAACGGGTGTCCACGGAGCGCACGATCGGGGTGATGAGCCCGTCGGGCACCGCCACGGCCACCGCCACGTCGGCGTGGGGGAAGCGCAGGACCGACTGGGAGGCCTCGTCGAACTGGACGTTGACCTCGGGGACCCGCACGAGCGCCAGCCCCGCGGCCTTGACCACCAGGTCGTTGACCGAGATCCTCACCCCCGGCACCGCGGCGTTGATGCTGCGGCGCAGGGCGAGGAGTTCGTCCAGGACGATCTCCTGTCGCACCCGGAAGTGCGGGGTGGTCCGGTAGGAGGCCTGCAGGCGGGACCCGATGGTGCGCCGCATGGGGCTGAAGGGCACCGCCTCGGGGGCGGCTGCCGGTGCGGGTGCGCCGCCGCCCGTCCCGGTCCCCGTCGGGGCCCCACCCGGGGCGGAGGGTGCCGTCGGGGACAGGGCCGACGAGGGCGGCGCCGCCTCCCCCGGGAGGGGGGTCCCGAAGCGGCGCGCGGCCTCCTCGACGTCGAGCCGGCACACCCGGCCCCGCGTGCCCGTGGTGCGGCAGTCGTGGAGGTTGATGCCCAGCTCCCCCGCCAGTCTGCGGGCGACGGGGGTGGCCGGCACGGCCGAGTCGTCCTCGCGGGAACGCGCGGGGCC
>NZ_CCXH01000090.1 GCF_000820725.1 Actinomyces polynesiensis
CCTCGCTGCGGCGCGCGGGCTCCCGGTGGGGCATGCGCCCCCCGGCGGTGGTGACCGCCGAGCCGACGTCGGCCAGGCTGATGCGCCCGGCCCGACCCGTGCCGGTGACGGCACCCAGGTCGATGCCGTGCTCGTCCGCGAAGGCGCGGGCGTGGGGTGTGGCGAACACGGAGTCGTCCGTGCTCCCGCGCAGGGACTCCGGGACCACCACGCCACCCGTGTCGGTCGGTGCCGGGCCCGAGGTGGCGCAGGTCGCGGGGCCGCCCTCGTCGGTGGCACAGGTGCCCGCGGGGACGGGTGCGGGGGAGGACTGCGCCACCGGGGACGGTGCCGCCCCGGCTGGCTCGCCGGTTGTCTCCCCGGACGCGCCCGGTGCCGCGGGGGCGGGGCCCGGCTGGGTGTGCTCGGCGATGAAGGCCTCGACCTCGGAGTCGGGGACCGACGGGTCGGCGCTCACCGCGATGAGGGCACCCACCGGCAGGGTGTCCCCGATGCCGACCACGATGCGACGGAGGAACCCGTCGAAGGGGGCCTCCAGCTCGTTGCTGATCTTCGAGGACTCGATGGTGCACAGGGGTGCTCCCTTGGAGAAGGACTCCCCCTCGGCGACCTGCCACTCGCCGACGGTGCCCTCCTCCATCGTCATCCCCCACTTGGGGACCTCGATGGGGTGGATCTCGCTCATCTCATGCCCCCAGGACCTTGCGCACCGCATCCCCGATGCGGGCGTCGGAGGGGACCCATTCCTTCTCCAGGACCGGCGAGAAGGGGACGGGCGTGTGGGGAGGCGTGACCAGCTGGACCGGGGCCTTCAGGGAGTCGAAGGCCTGGGTGGCCGCGAGCGCGACCACGTCGTGGCCGAATCCGCAGCGCGCCGCGGACTCGTCGGCGACGACCAGACGCCCGGTGGAGGCCACCGACTCCAGGATCCCCTCCTCGTCCAGGGGGCTCGTGGTGCGCGGGTCGACGACCTCCACGGAGATCCCCTCCGCCGCGAGCTTGTCGGCCACCCTGTTGGCGGCGTTGACCAGGTTCGACAGGGCCACGATCGTCACGTCGCTGCCCTGGCGGGTGTAGTTCGCGACCCCGAGAGGGATCGTGTAGGGCTCGTCGGGGACCTCGCCCTTGACGTCGTAGATCGCCTTGTGCTCGCAGAAGATCACCGGGTCGTCGTCCCGGATGGACTCCAGCAGCAGCCCGCGCGCGTCGTAGGGGTTCGAGGGCGCCACCACCTTCACCCCGGGGGTCGAGGTGAAGATCTGGTAGGGCGAGTTCGAGTGCTGGGCGGCCGCGCCCACACCCGCCCCGATGATGCCGCGCACCACCAGGGGGGTGGTGGCCTTGCCGCCGAACATGTAGCGGAACTTCGCGGCCTGGTTGTAGACCATGTCGTAGGCGACCCCGAAGAAGTCCATGAACATGAGCTCCGCCACCGGTCGCAGGCCGGTGGCCGCCGCCCCGGCCGCCATGCCCAGGATCGCGGACTCGGTGATGGGCGTGTCGATCACCCGGTCGTCACCGAACTCGGTCCACAGGCCCAGGGTGACGCCGAAGACGCCACCGAAGGCCTCCACGGTCGGGTCGGGGTTGGTCCCTCCCCTCCCCCCGCGCAGGTCCTCACCCATGAGGACGACCTTGTCGTCCTCCCGCATTGCGTCTGCCATCCCCATGCGGATGGCCTCGCGATAACTCCTCGACGTCATCGTCGATCCTCCTTCACGTGTGTGGGCTCAGTACGTCTTGTAGACGTCGGTGAGCACCTGGCTGGGGGCGGGCCATTCGGCGGCCCGGGCGTAGGCCACGGCCTCGTCGACCTCGGTGGTGGCGGCCTCGTCGATCGCGTCGAGCTCGGAGGGGTCGATGACACCCTCGGTGTTCTCGCGGAAGATCTTCAGCGGGTCGCGCTCGTCCTTGTAGGTCTGGAGCTGCTCGGGCGTGCGGTACAGGCCCGCGTCGCCCTCGAAGTGTCCGTAGAAGCGGATGGCACTCGCCTCGATGACGGAGGGGCCCCCGCCCTCGCGCGCACGCTGGACGGCCTCCGCCGCGGCCTCGCGGACCGCGAAGTAGTCGGTGCCGTCCACGACCGTGGCCGGCAGGCCGAAGCCCGCCGCACGCCCGGCGACGTCCCCGGAGCCCACCGCGAAGGCGGCGCCCGTGGCCTCACCCATGCCGTTGTTCTCGAAGACGAAGACGACGGGCAGCTGGAGCACCACCGCCATGTTGAGCGCTTCGAAGGTGAGGCCCTGGTTGGATCCGCCGTCCCCGGTGAAGGAGACGCCCACCCCACCGTTGCCCAGCACCTTCGCGGACAGGCCCGCACCGATGATCAGGGGCGGGCCGCCGCCGACGATGCCGTTGGCGCCCAGCATGCCCACCGACAGGTCCGCGATGTGCATGGAGCCGCCCTTGCCGCGGCACAGGCCCTCGTCCCTGCCGAAGATCTCGCACATCATGGGGCGGATCCCGCAGCCCTTGGCCAGGCAGTGCCCGTGGCCCCGGTGGGTGGAGGCGATGATGTCGGTGGGCCTGAGGTTGTCGCAGACGCCCACGGCGATCGCCTCCTCCCCTGCGTAGAGGTGGATGAAGCCGGGGATGTCCCCGGTCATGTTCTCGAGGTGGAGTCGGTCCTCGAAGGCGCGGATCTCGCTCATGCGGCGATAGGCGTCCTTGAGCTCCTCCACGGGGAACGCGGCCGCACCCGACTTGCGGGTCGACCGACGCTTGGTCGTCGTACTCATCTCACACGCATCCTCATCGACTCGTGTTGCCGACGTCGTGCCGGCATCCGACCCCCGTTGGCCGGACCTGACCCCACGGTAGGCACGAAGGTCCCGGGCAGCGTCGCCATCGCCCCTCCTGCTTCTCCGCAACCGCGGGATCATGCGGATCCGGAGCACATGCCACGTGGTGCAACGTTGCCCTCCCCAGGGGGAGCGCCCCGCACTAGACTGGAATGATCCGACCGGAGGCAATGGTGCTCAGGGGAGGCAGGGTGCGCGGCTACGAGATGGCGATGGGCCACGGGCTCAGCCCTGAGCGCCAGATGCGTCTGCTCAGCCAGGTCCACGCCGCCTTCCTGGAGGGTCGACGCCCCCCGGCCCAGCCCAGACGCGTCATCCGGGACTCCTGGACACGCGTGCGCCGCAGCGGGCTCAACCCCGTCCGTGGGGGCGTGCCCGTCGACGGCGGGGACATGACCCGGGCCCGGGAGTCCGACCCCGCCCAGCACGGAGGGGTCGCCCTGCTGGCCGTGTCGAAGGTCCTCTCCGCACAACTGGATCCCCTGCTCAGCGACGGTGACCTGCTGCTGGTGCTGGCCGACCGGGACGCGAGGGTCCTGACCCGGGCGGGATCTCGCGGGATCACCCGGGGTGCCGACGAGCTCGGCTTCCGGGCTGGCTGTGAGTGGTCGGAGGCCTCGGTGGGCACCAACGCGATCGGGACCACGCTGGTGACCGGGGCGCCGGTCCACGTCCATGCCGCTGAACACTTCTGTCTCTCCCAGCACACCTGGAGTTGCGCGGCGGCGCCGGTGCGTGACCCCCGCACCGGACAGGTCCTGGGAGCCATCGACCTGTCCTTCCCCGCCCGGGCCGTCCACCCCAGCGTGGTGGCCCTGGCGACGTCCCTGGCCGCGCAGGCCGAACTCGTGATGCGGGACGCCCACCGACGCAGCCTCTCACGCCTGCGCGACTCCGTGACCGCAGCACCCGGCGGCGGAACCTGGGCGCTGGTCGATCCCTGGGGGTGGGTGGCCGACTCCGGTGGTGTGGCACTGCCCGACCGTCTGGCCCTGCCCGCCCACCCCGTCGGGACCGCCGTCGTGGAGGGGCTCGGTGCCGTGGAGGCACGCGAAGTGCGCGGCGGGTGGCTCCTGGTGACCCGACCGGGGACCGACGACGGCGCCGAGGGGATCCGCGTCCGCCTCGAGGGCGCACGTTGCGAGGTCGGGGTGGTCGTGGCCGGACACACCTGGAACCACGTGCTGGTCGGGCGCCGGTCGGCCATCGTCGCCTGCCTGGCCCGCCACCCCGAGGGACTCGGCGCCCTGGAACTGGCCCGGGAGGTCTACGGCGAGGGCGGTTCGGAGGTCACGGTCCGGTCCGAGATCCACAGGATCCGCACGGCGATCCCCGGACTGCTGGACACCCGGCCCTACCGGTTGGCCGCCGGGGTCGAGGTCGGGACCGGCACGGGGTCGCCCGGGGCCTCCCGCTGACATCCGCGGCGCCGGGCCGCCCTCGTCGCCCGCCCCGCCACCGCCACCCGGTGGCCCCCGTGACGGGCTCCCACCGAGGACCCGGCCACAGGATGCAGGTGCCCGCGGGCGGACGGTCCCCCCGGTACCGCGCCCCACACGGAAATGGCCGGTGCGGGACAGGCGCACGTCGCGCCCGCCCCGCACCGGCCACCCGATCAGGTCCGGCTCACTCCTCCCCGTGCGCGGCACCCTCGACGCCCGCGCGACGTCGACGGGTGACCTTCATCCCGACACCCGCGGCCAGCAGGACGGCAGCCGCGAGGGAGACGAGGCCGAGACCCCACGCACCCGTGATCGCGAGGCCGCCACCGTGGCCCGGGTTGCCCGGCTCGGAACCGTTCCCCGGCTCGGAGGGTGCGCCCTGCTCGGTGACGGACAGGGGTGCACTGGCCCTGAGGCCCGAGTCCTGCCCGACACCGACGACCGTGTGGTCGCCCGCCGTCGCGGTGGCCGGGACGGTGACGGTGACGCTGAAGCCACCGTTGTCGTCCGTGGTGACCGTGGTGAGGGTGATCGGGTCGGACTCGAGCGTGAGCACGACCTTCTCACCTGCGGTGAACCCGCGACCCGTGATTCCCAGGACCTCGCCCGGAGCGCGGCTGGAGTGGGACAGGACCAGTCCTGCCTCACCGACCGGGGCGCTCCCGACCGTGATGGTCACGGAGTCCGAGGTCGACCCGGAGAAGGAGTCCGGGGCGTCCGGCACGAACACCGCGTGGATCTCGTGGTCACCCGAGGTCGCGAGCCTGACGTCCGCGACGGCGACGCCGCCGGAGACCGTCGCCTCACCGATCTGCACGTCACCCTCGAGGAAGCGCACCGTTCCGGCCGCCTCCGCGGGGGAGACGGTGGCCGTGAGCCCGAAGGACTGGTCGACGAGGATCTGCCCGTCGGGGGCCTTCAGGTCCAGGGTGGTGGCGGCGGGTCCCGGGACGGGGGCACCGACGGTGACCGACGCAGTGGCCTCGACCTGGGAGACCTCACCCACCGCGCTGATCGCGTGGACGCCCGGTGTGGCGTCCTCCGGCACGGTGACCTCAGTGGTGAAGCCACCGGCCACGTCCGCCTCCACCGAGGTGGTGTCGCCCCCGAAGGTCACCGTCACCGACTCGCCGGGGGCGAAGCCCTCGCCCACGACCTGCACCCCCGCTCCCGGCAGCACGGCGTCGCCGCTCACGGACAGCGTCGGCGCGTAGACGACGTCCTGCTCGTCCACCGTCACGCCCACCTGTGCCGATGCCGACGTGACTCCGTCATCGACCGTGACCGTCACCTTGTAGGTGCCGGCCTTCGCGTAGGTGTGCGAACCCGCGACGGTGTTGTCGTCGACGTCGGAGTCGGCGACGGCGGTCCCATCGCCCCAGTTGACGGTCGCCGTGAGATCGGCGCCGGTGCGCCCACCCTCGACGGACGCCAGCGTGCCACTGAACTCGGTGCCGACCGTGGTCGTCACGTCATCGGCGGGGGTCACGACCAAGGAGTGGTCCTGGGTGCGGTCGCCGTCCGAGGCGATGGCGAACACGTGGATCCGACCCTTGGCGACCAGGGAGCCCTCCTCCTGGGGCAGGGTCAGGCTGACCACCGTCTTGGGGGCGCCGGACTCGTCCTTGTCCAGGGCCACGGGCGTGGTCGCGAACACGGCGGACACCTTGATGCTCGACTCCGGGGTGGTCCCGATCAGGCGACCGTTCGAGACGCCCACGACCACGTTCCCGTGGACCGGGTTCTTCGCCGCGCCCACCCAGTCACCGAACCGCAACGGGATCGTCTGGGTGGTGCCGTCGGAGAAGGTCAGGGTGCCCGTGAGGTCCTTGCCCGACTCCGTGGCCGTGCCGATCACCGAGATCTTCGTCGCGCCCGTCCCGAGGTCCAGGGCGATGGTCTGTCCCTCCCCGGTGACGTTGTCGGGCTGGCCGGGCTCCACCGCCGGCAGGTCGAAGGTCAGGTCCGTCCCCGTGACGGGAAGGGTCTCCCCCTGCCTGAACCCGGACGTCGCCAGGTCATCGCGCTTGTAGCCGGATCCCTGTCCGTCGCAGCTCGCACCATGAGATGCGTCGGCGATGCAGGTGTTGTTGAAGGACCCCTGCAGCGTCGAGTCCCGCGACACGACCACGTCGGTGGTGGCCGAGGCCGCCCCGCCGGAGCCGTCCGTGACACTGACGGTCACCGTGTACGTCCCGGCCTTGGCGAAGGTGTGCGGCGCGCTGACCGCCCACCCGCCCAGGCCGTTGGCGGTGAGCCTGCCCGCCGTCGGTTCGGTACCGTCCCCGTGGGAGACGAGGACGGTGTAGTCCGAGGCCGAGGTCCCGGCACCGACGACAGTCGCGAGCGTCCCTGAGAACTCCTGCCCGACCGCGACCTCCTGCTGACCCGAGGAGGTCACGGAGAGACCGGAGGCGTCCGCCGCATGTGCGAACAGCTCCACCTCGGCCAGACCCACCCGGGTGCCCGCGGCGGAGTGCACCACGAGGCGGAAGCTCGTGTAGGCAGCGGGGTCACCCCCGACGGAGAAGGGACGCGTCTGGGTGCCGAAGGGGAAGGTCTGCCCCTCGCGTTCGTCCAGTGTCGTCCAGTTCTCCCCGTCCAGGGATCCCTGCAGGGTCCACGACGACGGAGCCGTGGCCCCTGAATCCTTCGTGGAGGTGAGCGTGTACTGGTGCACGGCCACGGGTCCCGAGGCCGACTTCCAGGTGAGCGAGGCGGAGTCCGAACCGAAGACGACCGAGCTCGTCATGTTGTCGTCGACCAGCTTGGACACGCCGGTGCCGTCCTCGGCGACGAAGGTCCCGTAACCGGACTTGGTCGCGTCGACGAGGGTCTGGGGCACCTCGAGCTCCTCCGTCATGTCCTTGGCACCCCAGGTGCTGGGGGTGTCACTCATGGTGAACTCCAGCGTTCCGCCGCTGCGGACGAGGGCACCGTCGAAGGTCGTGTCCGTGATCTCCTTGCCGTTCGCCCTGACGCCGGCGACGTAGACCTTTCCCTCGGAGGCTCCCGGGGCCGTGATCGTGAGTGTCTTGCCACCCATGTGGACCTTGGCGGAGTCGAACAGCGGGGAACCGATGGTGTAGTTCCCGGAGCCGACCTCCAGGGGGTAGAAGCCCAGCGCGGAGTAGATGAACCACGCCGACATCTCACCGTTGTCCTCATCGCCCGGGTAGCCCTGACCGATGTCGGAACCGGCGAACAGACGCTGGGTGATGTTGCGGATCAGTTCCTGGGCGCCGGAGGGGTCACCCGCCTCTGCGAGGACGTAGGGGATGTGGTGGGCGACCTGGTTGGACATGCCGAGCATGCCCAGACGCACGTCGCGCGCCTCGCGCGCCTCGTGGATGCCGGAGTAGGCGGCACGCTCCTGGGTGGTCAGGAACTGGTGGAGTTCGTCCACCAGCCCCTGGCGGCCTCCGTACAGCGCCGCGAGACCGTCGACGTCGAAGGGTGCGTGGAAGGCGAAGGTCCACCCACTGGCCTCGGTGAACGCACCTCCCCAGGCCTTCTTGTCGAAGTCCGCCCCGTCGGGCCAGGTGCCGTCCGCATTGCGCGCGGTGAACACCCCCGCCTCGGGGTTGTACATCTCGACGTAGTGCTTCGACCGGGCCTCGAAGTACTCGGCCTCGTCCTTCAACTGGTCGACGCGGTCCGCGGGGGTCTCGGGATCGGCGGCGAGCTTCTTGGCCATCTCCGCGATGCCGAAGTCGTTGATGAAGCCCTCGAGGCCCCACGAGGCGCTCTGGTGGGTCGTCTCAGGGGTGAACCCGAGGAAGATCGACGTGTCCAGGCCCTTGCGGCCCACGGCATTGGAGGCCGGGAGCGCGGTGGCGTTCTTCACGGCCGCGTCGTAGGCCTCCAGGGCGGTCTTGTTGCTCAGTGTGCCGTCCGCGTATGCCTCGGCGAATGCGACGTCGGAGCTCGTGCCCGTCATCAGGTCGGCGTAGCCGGGGGAGGACCAGCGGGCGATCCACCCCGAGTCACGGTACTGCTGGACGAACCCGTCGACGAGTTCCTCGCTGAGGTCCGGGTACAGCATGGAGATGGCGGGCCAGGCCGTGCGGTAGGTGTCCCAGAACCCGTTGTTGACGTAGATCTTTCCGGACTTGACCTGGGCGTTCGTCGTGGTGTCGGTCGCGCTGCCGCTCGTGGCGGCCACCGGGCTCGCGTACTCGTACGAGGGCGACGCAGCGGTGCCGACGTTCTCGAACTGCGAGTTCGGGTAGAGGTTGAGCCGGTAGAGGCTCGAGTACAGCGTGACGAGTTGGGAGTCAGAGGCACCCTGCACGTCGGTGATGACACCGAGGCGGTCGTTCCAGGCGGCCGTGGCGGCGTCATGGGCCTTCTCGAAGGAGAGGCCGTTCAGCTCGAGGTCGTAGTTCTTCTTCGCCTGGTCTGCCGAGATGAAGGAGGAGGCGATGCGCAGTTCCACCGTCTTGTCGGAGGAGGTGTCGAACGCCGCGTAGCGGGCGGTGGAGCGGTCCCCCTTGGGGGTGTTCCCGGCCGCCGTCGGGGTCGTGTCGAAGACGCCGTGGATGAACATGCGCGTGCGCCCGGGCCACCCGGACCCACCGTCGACCCATCCGCTGACGGTCCCGTCCGCGGAGACGGAGAGCTTGGAGCTGTCGACCAACTGGTCCACCAGGACCGAGCCCTTGTCCCCTGTGAAGGTGAAGCGGTACACCGCACCGTGGTCCGTGGGCGTCACCTCGGTCCTGATTCCGTTGTCGAAGTCCACGGAGTAGATGTCCGGACGTGCGACCTCGTTGTCGTGGCTGAAGGTCAGTCGCCGGTCATTGAGGTTCGAGGTCGGCTGGTCTCCGGCCGCGGGCATCACCGCGAGCTGGTTGCGGTCGCCCATCCAGATGCTCGGCTGGTGGGAGAAGCCGATGCCGTTGAGTCCCGGCTTGTTCTCGGAGTTGTTCGTGCGCTGGTAGTGGTAGACGGTGCCGTAGTTGTCGGCATTCGTCATGGGCGTGATGAAGTTGAACCCGTTCGGCCAGGCCGTCGCCGGGAGGTTGTTGCCCCGGGAGTACCCGCCCGTCGAGTTCGTGCCCCGACGGGTGTCCACGTAGCTGACGAGTCCGTCCGAGGTGTCACGTTCGGGCGCCTGGTCCAGGGTGACGTCGTCCACCCATCCGGTGAAGGCGGTCCCCGCCGCAGCATCGGGGTTGGAGTACTGGAGGAGGATCTCCTTGACGGTCCGCCCCGCGAAGGCGCTCAGGTCGACCGTCACCGAGTTCCACTGGTCGGGCCACAGGATGTCGGCCTCCCCCTGGGCCGCCGCGTTGGCCGCGAACCCGTAGGCGTCCGTCGCGTCGGAGGTGGAGAGCCTCTGGCCGTCGTCCATGACCAGGTCAATGGCGACATGGGTGGCGGAGTAGGTGACGTCGGAGTCCAGGACCGGGAACACCTTGTAGGACAGCTGCATCCCCTGGGTCACCTTGACGTCCGTCGAGAACAGCTGGTTGGTGGCCTTCGCCTCGCCGGCCGTGATCTGGCGACCCTGGTAGTGCAGGGCGGCCAGTCCGGTGAACCCGACCCCCGTCTTCGCCGTCTCGGAGGCGGTCGGGCCCTTGTCGATGACGGTGCTCATCGGCGAGGACGTGGTGGGTCTCTGCGAGTCGAGGAGCTCCCAGTCCGCCACCTGGAGCAGGCTCGCCCCGTTGTTGGCGGTGATCCTCAGCCGGTACTGGGAGTACGCGGCCGTCCTCGAGGCGAGGGAGTACTCCTTGGTGACCAGACGGTTGTCCTTGTCGGTCTTCCAGACCTGAGCGCTGCGGGTGTCCAGGACCTCCCACTTCGATCCGTCGTTCGACCCCTCGAGGGTGAAGTCCTTCGGGTCGCGCTCAGGCGCGTCGTTCGCGGAGGTCAGGGTGTAGCTCGTGATGGGGGCGGCCTCGGAGAGCCGGTAGACGACCCAGCCGGTGGACTCGCGGGTCAGCCACTTGGTGGAGGGCTGGGCGTCCTTGAGGGAGTCGGCGATCTCACTGGGCGGGTTCTCGTTCGAGGCGGTCACCTGCGCCACCAGGGGCAGGAGGCTCCCGTCGCGGAATGCCTGACCGGTGATGTTGGAGAGTTCGTCGCCGTAGGGCGTGGAGGGAGTCGGTCGGGGGTCGGACGCCTCGAAGGAGGAGCTGAACCCCGGTTGGGGGTTCTCCGCCGGGGCCGCCAGACCCGCCGTCGGAGCAAGTGTCAGCCCGAGGATGCCTGTGAGAGCCAGCGCCGTGAGCCGCGGCGTTCGCGCACGGGCCCCTCGCCGTCTCGGGGATTGGTGTGCCATGGATGGGGTCTCCTTCGTCTCCACTGGATGACTGTCCTGAGGGATTCGGTCCTGCGCCGTCCTTCCACCGGTGGGAGGACTGCACCCCTGGCTCTGCAGGAGGGACCACATGTGTGTTGACATCGCTGTCACAGCACCTCGACAGATTAGCACCTGTCCCAAACCCGGTGGTGCCAACCGGTCGATACCCGAGAATGTGTCCATGGCAGAAGACGATCGGCCCGGTTCTCCCGCTCCCCGCCGCCCCACACTCGCCCAGGTGGCGGCCGCCGCGGGGGTGAGCCTCAAGACGGCCTCGCGCGTCCTCGCCGGTGAGCCCCATGTCCGCGAGGAGACCCGACGACGCGTCCTCGCCCATGCCCAGCAGCTCGGCTACCAGCGCAACTCCGCTGCCAGCCTCCTCGCGGCGGGACGGTCCGTCGACTACATCGGCGTCATCACGGGAGACCTCACCAATCCCTTCTACGCGGGACTCGCCCAGGGGATCGAGGACGGCGCCCGGGACCACGGCCTCCACGTGAGCATCGCGAGTTCCGCGGAGTCCCCGGAGGCCGAGTGGTCACTCGCACAAGGCCTCGCCTCCCAACGCTGCCAGGCGATCATCGTCGTCTCGGCGATGGAGGACCACGCCTGCTACCAGAGCATCCGGCAGGGGGGAACGCCCGTCGTGTTCGTCGACCGCCGCGCACGTGGGCTCGACGCCGACTCCGTCGTCCTGGACAACGTCACCGGTGGGAGACTCGCAGCGGAGCACCTCCTGGGCGCGGGGCACCGCAGGATCGCCTATGTCGGGGACTTCGAGTGGTTGCCCACCCAACGGGACAGGATCCGGGGCTTCGGCGCCGCGATGGAGCGCTCCGGGGTGGAGCAGTGGAGGTCCCTCGTGTGCTCCGACGCCCACGACGCCACCTCCGCGCGGAAGGTGGCGGCCGAGCTCCTCGACGGCCCGCACCCGCCCACGGCACTGGTGGCGGGCAACAACCGTTCCGCCCTCGGTCTCCTCCAGGAGCTCTCCTCGCGCCACCCGCGGTGCGGTGGACCCGCCCTGGTCGGGTTCGACGACGTCGAGTGGGCCGAAGTGGTCGGACTGACCGTCATCGCCCACGACCCCGTGGAGATGGGTCGGCGCGCCGCACGGCTCGCCATCGACCGCCTGGGTGCGCGGGAGCGGGAGGCCGAGACGGTCGTCCTCCCCGTCAGCCTGGTGGTACGTGGCTCAGGTGAACGCCCCGCGGGGTGAGAACGACCCGCTCAGTCCCCCTCACCCTCCCAGGCGGCGCGCAGCGCGGCCAGGTCGAACTTGTGCATCGGCAGGAATGCCTCTGTGAGGCGAGCGAGCTGTTCGGGAGTCCCCGTCGCCGTCATCACCGCCATCTCCGCTGGCGCGATTTGCCAGGACACCCCGAAGCGATCCTTCAACCATCCGCACTGCTCGGCTTCGGGGACCGCGGAGAGTGCCTCCCACAGTCTGTCGATCTCGGCCTGGTCCTCGCACTCGACCAGCAGGGAGACGCCCTCGTCGAAGGAGAACGAGTGGTCGAGGGCGCTGTCGGCCGCGGCGAACCACTGCCCGGCCAGGGTGAAGTCGCCGAACATCAGGGTGCCCTCGGCGTCAGGCTCCATTCCGGCGGGGTAGGGCGCAGTCAGGCCCTCGTGGGAGTCCTCGAAGACCGACATCCAGAAGTCACGGGCCTCGATCGCCTGGCCGGCCCGTTCCCGCGTGAACAGCAGGGAGGGGACGATGACCGGTCGTGGGTCGCCGTCCGGGTCGGTGAGGATGAGCTGCCAGGAGACCCCGAAACGGTCCTGGACCCACCCGTAGTGGGAGGAGAACGGGTACTCCCCCAGCTCCATGAGCGCCTCACCGCCCTCGGAGAGGACCTCCCAGAGTTCGTCGAGGTGCTCGCGCGCCTGCGGGTCTCGCGAGGGGTCGAAGTTGACGAAGAAGGAGATCGAGGGATTCGGGTGGAAGTACGGACCGCCGTCGATGGCCATGAACCGGTGGCCGGCCAGGGTGAACGCGAGGCTCAGCGCGTCCCCGGAGGGAGTGCCGGGCAGGACGACGGACGAGTCGACGCGCGACTCCCCCAGCTGGGCGAAGGCCCGGACGTAGGTGTCCACGGCCTCACCGGCCCGGTGGTCGAACCAGAGGTGGGGGACGATCTCCTGGACCATGGCGGACTCCCGGTGCGACGGAGGGACAGGGCCCCGGACATGTGCCGGGGATCACAACCCTAGTCCGGGGTCGCGCCCTCGGCGCGAGGTGGCGGAGGTGGCGGAGGCGGCGCCCGCCCCCGGTGGGGGTCACGAGCACACGGCCAGGACCGTCCTGCTCGCGTCCTCGAGCCTGTAGGGCCCGTCCTCCTCGGGTGCGGTCACGAGCTCGTCACGGGAGCGCACCATCCGGCGGCGGCCGTCGAGCGAGACCAGTACCGTCCCCTCCGCGTCGATGGGGCGCAACCGGGCCCCCTCCCGGATGAGGACCGGGACCCCCGCATGGACGGGCCGCCCCACCCCGCCCTCGAGGATGCCGCTGGTGGTGACCGTCGTGCGTCCCTCCCGCATCCCCTCGAGGATGGCTTCCTCCGAGCACTCCTCGGCTGCCACCCACGTGGTCGGCAGGCCCGGACGCACGGGCGTCGAGCGGTTGTGGAAGTCGCCTCCCCCCAGCACCACGACGTCCCTCTCCCACCGCAGCATCCAGGCGATCACGGAACGGCCGTGCGGCTCCTGGTACCACGTGCTGTGGCACAGCTCCACGCCCCGGGGCACACGGTCCAACTCGTGGATCCAGGAGCAGTCACCGGAGACCGGGTGGTTGACGGAGAGGATCCCACCCCGACCGGCCACGTCCTCCACCCACTCGCGCGCCGGTCTGCGGAAGTCGATGAACCCGATGCGTCCGAAGGCGTTGGCGTGGCCCATGTGCGTCGTGACCTCCTGGCCGGCGACGAGTGTGATTCCCTGGCGCTCCCCCACGGCGGCGAGGTGTGCGTGGTGACTGGTGGTGTTGTGGTCCGTCACGCACAGGAAGTCGAGTCCCGAACGCACACCCTCGTTGGCGAGCTCCCAGAGGCTCAGCGCCCCGTCGGAGTGGAGCGAGTGGCTGTGCGTGTCGCCCGCGTACCACCGCATGCCCGCAGGTGCGGGCAGGTCCCGGTCGCTCCCGCGGCGCTCCCTGGGAACCGGGTCCTCGACCGGGCCGTGGTCGGGTCGGTCGACCGCAGGGCTGACCACGCGCACCTTCAGGTCGACCCCCGCGGCCGGGACGGTGTGCACGCCGAGGACCACCCACCACCGCCCCGCGTGGACACCCCCGGGGAGGTAACCGGGGGTCGCGTCCTCCTGCGACACCACGAAGGAGCGACGCGCGCCTCCCGACCAGCCCCTCCAGCCGTCGGGGCCCTCGCACCCCAGGTCGATGCACGCGCCCTCGACGTCGTCGACCTCGAGGAACACCTCGAAGGAGGTGTCCCCCTCACGGAGGTCGAAGGGAACGCGCGGATAGCGGTCCGTCGCCTGGGTGGACAGGTCGACGTGCATCTCGGTGACGGTCTGCGTCATGATTCCTCCTCTGGTCCTGCCCGTGTGATGTCAGGTGCCACCAGCGCGTCCCCGGAGCGGAGCGTCACGACCGCCCCGGCGGGCACGGGGTGGTCCCAGAGATCGACCGGGCCGGTGGCACCCAGTCCCTCCATGTCCGTGGGCGACCACGACCCCACTGCCCTGACGCGCATCGGTTCCGGCTCGCGACCGTAGTTCACGAGACGGGCCTCCAGACCTGTCTCCCCCACCCGTCGAAGGGACTCCAGGGCGACGCGGCCCTCCGTGACCAGTGGACCGGAGGACTGCCCGGGACCCGCTGCCCCAGCGGACGCCGCACTGCCCGCGACCGTGACGGGGTCGAACCGGAAGACGTCGGAGTGCTCCACGACACCGGGTCCCGACCCGTCACCGGCGGAGAGGTCGAGGGCGAAGGAGGCGCGCACGTGGACCCCCACGTACTGGGCCCCCGGGACGGCCAGCTCGGACCCCGCCGGCTCGTCGCGCAGGGGATGGACGTTGACGCTCATGAGCCCCACGGCCCTCAGCACCGTCAGCGCGATGTCGGTCGTGCCCCCACCGGGGCGGTCGACGAGCTCGTACTCCGTGAGCTTGTCGAGGAGGACGCCGGCCGACCCGGCCCGGACGAATCGTGTGGCGGGGAAGGTGGGGAGGGGGAACTCCCCCCACCCGCCCTCGGCACCGCGTCCACGGGTGGTCACCCCGAACTGTCCTGCCGAGGAGGACTCGGCCACCGCCGCCACTCCTGTCGGCACGAGCACCCGCAGCCGGTGGTCGCGCACGGTGTTGACGAGCTCCACCTCCACGCGCAGGAACGGTTCGCCGACGCGGAGCTCGAGGTGCGTGTCCACCTCCTGTTCCACCGTCTCGGAGGAACGCCGTGAGCGATCGGACGGGTCCAGCCCACGGGGCAGCCGGTAGCGCCTGCGGACGCGGATCCGTCCCCGCAGCGGGCCGGACTCCACGATGTCGACGTCGACGGACACCGGTTCCCGGACGGTTCCGCCCCCCAGGGGACCGAAGTTGTAGGAGTCCCCCCGGTCCCCCTCGTCGACGAGGCCCAGGGCATCGGTGATGCGCCTGCCGCTGACCGGGTCCTCCACCTCAACGAGACCTGTCGGCCGGACACGGACCGTGACGAGGGAGTTGCCAATCGAGGCGGACGCCCCGTCGACCTCGACCGGTGCTCCCCCCGGCCTGGAATGGCCGGGGACCAGGGGCACCACGGAGTTCCCGGGCACGTCGGCGCCCACCAGCACCCGGCTCCGGGGCGGGGTGACCGTGAGGACGTGCCACAGGTGGTCCTCGGTCGTCCCCGCCACTCGCCGGGAGAGCTCGTCGGAGAACTCCGCGAGGTCGAAGTCCCCGGCGGCGGACTCCGCGACCTCGAAGACGAGCTCGCGACCCTCCCAGCTCCACCCCCTGATCTGTCCCCCGAACAGCTCCTGGCCGTGGATGCGCCGCAGCAGCCTGGGGAGGTCCCGCGAGGTCATCGACTCGTCACCGATGACGGTGTCGAGTTCCTCCAGGAGTTGCGTGTCCGCGGGCAGGTCGTCCACGGTCCGCTCGACGACGACCTCGGTCAGGACGGTGCGCCCCCAGCCGGACTGGTTGAAGACGGCGACGGAGCCACGGGGTGCACACGCGGCGAGCCGGGGGAGACAGGTGTCGATGGCACCCCGGGCGGTGTGGGTCGCCACATGGAGCCTGGACTCGACCTCCTCGGCGGTCTCGTCCACACCGCACCCCGTGACGGAGTCGTGGGCGGTGGACTCGACGACCATCCTCCACCCCCTGCGGAAGAGGGCCGACCGTGACGGGCCCCCCGCCCACGCGTCGAGTCGTTCCGCCGTGGTGAGGGCCCGTTCCGCGGCAGCCATCGCGGCCTTGATGTTCGTCCGGACGGAGAAGACCCCGGGGAGGATGTTGCCGCGGGCGTGGGAGCGCAGCTCACCGCGCACGAGGGGCAGTGCCCCGAGGGCCTCCGGGGTGTGGTCCCTGGAGTCGATGACCTCCCCGACCGTCGCGATGCGCAGGGCGAGCCCGGGCGAGACCTCGTGGACGCCCTCGACCACCTCGACGAGGTCCTGCCGAGGCAGCATGTGGTCGGTGCCGAACATGCCCGCGGCGGGCTCCCCCCGGAACCAGGCGGCATTGGTGCGCAGGTACTCGCCGATGAGTTCCGGTGCCCTGTCCAGGGGGTCGAAGAGCTTCAGCGCGCTCCCGTAGCCGTCCCACAGGTACTCGACCCTGACGCGTTCCCCGTCGAGTGCCTCCCACTCGAAGGCGTGCTCGCGCACGGAGTCGGGGACACCCCGCCACAGCGCGGCGTCCGCGATCCCGAACCCGCGCAGGATCTGCGGCATCTGTGCTGCGTGCCCGAACATGTCCGGCAGGTATCCCACGCGCATCTCGGTGCCCACCCGCCGGGCGGCCTCGATCCCGAGCTCGAGGTTGCGCACGATGGTCTCCCCGTCGCAGCAGAACTCGTCGAGGAGGATCAGGAAGGGACCCACCGCCAACTGGCCGCGTTCCACCGCCGAACGCAGCCGACCGGCCGCCTCGGGGCGGATCTCCAGGTAGTCCTCGAAGGCCGCGCTCTGTCCGTCCAGGGTGAACCGGTAGTCGGGTTCGGACTCCAGGAGGTCCAGGAGCGCATCCACCATGACCACCAGGCGTGCCCGGAAGACGTCATGGGGTTCGTACCACTCCCGGTCCCAGTGGGTGTGGGGGACGAGCCACATCGCCGGGGGGGCCGCCGCGCCCGGAGCGGACGACCCGGGCTCGGAGGCACCGTTCACCGCTCGCCACCACCGATCCTGGTCCCGTTCCCCGCGTCGAAGAGGAGCGTCTTCGACACGGGCATGGTGAACCAGCACTGCTGACCGACCTCGGGGAGCGGGTCCTCGGCGACCACGGCCTGCAGACGCGCCCCACCGACACGGGCGGTCAGCAGGACGCTGGCCCCGAGGTTCTCCACCGTGGCGACCTCCGAGCCGATGGCCCCGTCCACCGCCTGCGCGGACCACCCCACGTACTCCGGTCGCACACCCCACACGACCTCGAGGCCGTCCTCGACCCCCTCCAGCACCCCGGCACGGACGGGCAGCTCCGTGCCGTCGGCGGTGCGCACCGCGCCGCCCGAGACGCGGGCATCGACGAGGTTCATCGGGTGTGAACCGATGAAGGAGGCAACGAAGGTGTTGATCGGATCGTGGAAGACCTCCCGCGGGGTGCCGATCTGCTGGATCCGCCCCTCCTTCATGACCGCGATCCTGTCGGCCAGGGCCAGGGCCTCCGACTGGTCGTGGGTGACGAACACCGAGGTCACGCCCAGCTCCTGTTGGAGCTCCTTGAGGAAGGACCGTGCCTCGAGACGCAGGCGAGCGTCGAGGTTGGAGAGGGGTTCGTCCAGGAGCAGGACCCTCGGTCTGGTGGCGATCGCCCTGGCGAGGGCCACCCGTTGCTGCTGGCCACCGGAGAGCTGACCGGGGCGGCGCTCCAGCAGCGCGCCCAGCGAGAGCTTCGCGGCCGTGTCGGTGGCGACGGCGCGACGGTCCTCCTTGGGGACCTTGCGCACCCGCAGGGGATAGGCGATGTTGTCGCTGACGTCCATGTGCGGGAAGAGCGCGTAGTCCTGGAACACCATCGCGACCCCGCGGTCGCCGGGTTCGCGGTCCGTCATGTCCTCGTCCCCGATGAGGAGCTGTCCCTCGGTGATCGACTCGAGCCCGGCGATCGAGCGCAGCAGGGTCGTCTTGCCGCACCCGGAGGGGCCCAGCAGGGCGAAGAACTCCCCGTCGTCGATCCGCAGGTCCACCCCGTCGACGCCCCGTACCCCGTTCGGGTACTGCTTCACCAGGGATGTGGCGGTGATGGTAGCGGTCATGACTTGATCCCCCCGTAGAAGCGGAAGCCGAACTTCCTGTTGACGAAGAAGTAGATGAGGATGACGGGCAGCGCGAAGACGAGGGAGAAGGCGGAGATCAGACGGAGGTCTGCCTGTCCCGACTCCGTGTAGAAGGTGTACATGAGCACCGCCGCCGGTTGCCGGTCGGGATCGCGCAGGAGGAGGTAGGGCACCAGGAAGTTGCCCCACACCTGCACGATGGTCCAGATCGCGACGAATGCGATCCCCGGTCGGGCCACCGGCACGACGACATCGCGCAGGATCCGGAACGGACCGGCCCCGTAGAGGCGCGCCGACTCCTCGTAGGACTTCGGGACGGAGTCCATGAAGTCCTTGAGGATGAAGACGACCGTGGGGAGCAGCCCTCCCGACAGGACGAGCATCACGCCGGTCTGCGTGTTGATGAGCCCCACCGCGTTCATGAGCTGGAAGGTGGGGACCATCGCGGCGGTGCCGGTGACGATCGAGGAGAGGAGGAGCAGCCCGTAGAGCAGGGAGTCCCTCCCGGGGATCCGCACCCTGGACAGCGCGTAGCTGGCGAGGGTGCCGAACACCACCGTGACGGCCATCGTCCCGGCGGCGATCAGCAGGGAGTTGCCGATGGAGCGCAGCGCGTAGGGATTGTCCACCAGCCTCTGGAAGTTGCCGAACGTCCAGTCCGGCCACTTGACCGCCATGGTCGGGTTCGCGTCGAAGGGCGCCACGAAGAGCCAGACGAGGGGCAGTGCGAAGAACACCCCGATGAGGGTGAGGCCCGCGACGAAGAGGATCCTTCCCAGCACCTTCCGGAACTGCCTCGCCAGGCCCGTCCTCCGGGGGGTCTCGATCCCGGGCCGTGTGCTCATGACCTGCTCCTTCCCACCCGCATGTAGAACAGCGCGATGACGAGGTTGATCAGCAGCATGATCATCGACAGTGCTGCGCCCAGGCCGAGCTGACCGCCCGGGATCGCCGTCTGGTAGATGTAGACCGACAGGATCGACGTCTTCCCGTTCGGCCCGCCCGCGGTGAGCAGGTAGGGCGTGAAGGTGTTGAAGGTCCACAGCGTGATCATCAGTGTGTTGGTGAGGATGTGACCCCTGATCGTCGGGATGACGACGTCACGGAGCTGCTGGAACCCGGACGCCCCGGCCATCTGGGCGCTCTCGAGTTGCGAGGGCGGCACGGCGGAGAGGGCCGAGGAGAAGAGCTGCATCGAGAACGCGGTGCCGATCCAGATGTTGAACACGATGATGACGAGCATCGGGTGCTCGATGAGCCAGGCCTTGTTGGGGGTGTTGAGGATCTCGTTGAGCGTGCCCCCGCGTCGGTCCAGGAGCGCGATCCACAGGAAGGCGTGGACGCTGCCCGGGATGACCCAGGCCGCCAGCACGATCGACTCCAGGAGCGTGCGCGCCCATCCGGCGATCCGCCTGGTGCTCCACGCGAGGATGAACCCCAGCACGGACTGACCGATGACGCCCGAGAAGAGGACGAAGACCACCGTGAGGCGCAACGAGTTCCAGAAGGAGGGGTCCTTCAGGGCTCCGATGTAGTTGTCGAACCACACGAAGCTCGTGTCGGCCGCCGCCAGACCGGTCAGACGGAAGTCCGTCAGACCCAGGTAGATGGTCCATATGGCGGGGAAGAGCAGGAAGAACCCGATGATGACGAGGGCGGGGACGACGAAGAGTCCGGCACGTGTCATGCCGAGCCCGGCGACGTCCTCCGCACGGTGCCGGGAGCGCGTGCGCGTCCCCGGCACCGTGGTCTGCTGAGGCGTACTCACGGGTGCGCTCAGTTCCCCGCGATGTTGTCCGCGCCGACGATCCCGCCGAGCGTCGAGACGTAGCTCGAGATCGCGTCGTCCACCGAGGTCCCGGTGACGACGTCGAGGCTCAACTGCTGCAGGGCCGAGGAGACCTCCGGGTACTCCGCGAGGCCCGGACGGTACGCCGTGATCGGCAGGACCTCCTTGCTGACGAACGTCAGCATCGGATCCGAGGCCAGCAGCTTCTCGTTGACATCGTCGCGCGGGGAGATCGACAGGGTCCCGGCCGCGCGGGCCTCGAACGCCTCCGGGGAGTTCATGAAGGTGAGGAGGTCCCACGCCAGTTCGGGGTTGGCGCTGTTGGGGTTGAGGACCCGCCCGGTGCCTCCCGACATGGACACGAAGTCCTGACCGTTCAGGCCCTTCCCGGCCGAGACGGCCGGGATCTTGGCGTAGCCGACGACCTCGTCGCGGTCCGCCATCGGGGCAGTTCCCACGCCCTCCGCCGGGTTGATCACGGAGCGCCAGAAGTAGTCGCCCTCGAGGAGGATCCCGATCTGCCCGTCGGCGAACTCCTGGAAGGAGGTGTCCCGGCCGGAGGCCTCCTGCTGGAGGACCGCGTCGCCCAGGTCCTCGTCCACGTAGATCGTCTTGTAGAGGGAGAGGACCTCGCGGAGCCCCTCGGTGTCACCGGCCCACTTGCCGTCCGACCAGAGCTGCTGCCCCGTGCCCGCCAGGAGCGGGAGGATGCCCTGCATCGTCGTGGCCTCCCCCATCGCGGTACCCGCATTGAGCTGGAGCGGGACGACCCCGTCGAGCTTCTTCAGTGCCCGGGCGGCCGTGAGGATGTCGTCCCAGGACGTGGGCTGCCAATCGGTGGAGAGACCGGCCTCCTGGAACAGCTTCTTGTTGTAGTAGAGCACCCTGCCGTCCGTGCCCTGCGAGATGCCGTAGCGCTTGCCCTCGAAGGAGATCGAGTCCTGGACGGCTTGGGGGATCTGGTCCCATCCGTCCCATGAGTTCACCGCGTCACCGGCGACCTCGTCGAGGGGCTTGATGTAGCCGGCCTGGGCGAACTCACCGATCCAGATGCCGTCCAGCCCGAGGATGTCGGCACCCTTGCCGGACTTGAGGTCCAGGGCGACCTTGGTCTTGTAGTCCTCGTCATCGACGCCCTGGGGCTCGAACTTGACGGTGACCTCCTTGCCCGCGGCCTTCTGGGCCTCCTCGAACTTGGGGATGACCCAATTGGTGATCCAGTCGGCCTCCGCGGCGTTCTTGCCCCCGGAGATGGCGTTGGTGGTGATGGTGAGCACCGTGGCACCACCCTGGCCTCCCGAGGCCGCACCGCTCTGGCCACCGGAGGAGCATGCCGTCAGGGTCAGCGCGGTTGCGGTGCCCACGGCGAGGGCCGCACAGGCCCACGACGCCTTCTTCGACTTCATCGTCGTTCCCTTCTCGTCCCCGGTGACACGGCACCGGTTCCCGGATGTCGGGCGGGGCCGGTCAGCCCCGCCCCTGTCTTCCAACTTCGCCCTGGGGATCGATCGTGATCCCGTCTGACTCCGCGCAGGCCCTCCACAGCGCCTGTGCGGTGATGAGGTCCTCGCGCGCCTGCACGGGACCGGAACCGGAGGGGTCCGACCCCCGTCCGAGATCGGCGAGCATGCGGAGCTCCTGCTCGAATGCCTCCTCCTGGGGCCACGTGGTGCAGGTCTCGGCGGCGCCCAGCGGTCCTGAGGCCTCCCTGACGCGCAGCTCGGTGGGGGCATTGAGGATGTAGGGGGTGCGGAACAGGAGTTCCAGCGTCCCCTTCTCGTGGTGGATGGTGACGGTCTCGCGGTACTCGGGACAATCCGCGATGAAGTGCCACCCCATCGTCCAGACACCGTCGCCCACCGTCGTCCCGACCACGGTCAGGGAACCGGGGAAGCCGGGACCCGTGCGCCTGGCGGTGTCGACCCGCACGAGGGGGACTCCGAGCGCCCGCGTGAGGGAGATGTCGTGGATCACCGATCCGAGGACGACATTGGTGTAGAGGGCGCGCATCGTCGGGTCAGGAGTGCCGAGCGTGCGGTCCAGCAGCAGGTCCATCGAGCGCCTCGAACGGGCGGCGACCACGGGAGGGATGTCGTCGGTGGGCGGCTGGAGGTGGGCGAAGGAGAGCTGACGGGCATCGGCGGGGTGGAGGACCTCCACCCGTACGGCACGCACGTCCAGGTCCCTGGTCAGTTCCGCGGCGCGGCGGACTGCCGGGTCGTACTCCTTCATGTAGCCGACACGCACCCAGTGGGAGGGATCCCGGGAACCGGCCCTGATCCTCTCCTCGAGGCCGTCGAGCTCCTCCAGGGAGTAGGCGAGGGGCTTCTCGACCAGGACCCTGATCCCTGCCGCGACCAGGGCGGCGGCATCCTCGACGTGGCTGCCCGTGGAGGCGAGGACCGCGACGTCGACCGGGGCGGTTCCCGCCTCCACCGCCTCGACCAGGGCGGGTACCGAGGAGAAGCGCCGGGCCTCGGGCACGCAGTTCAGTCCGCCGACCGTCGCCAGCCGGGACGGGGAGACGTCGACGACTGCGGTGAGGTCGAAGGTCTCCCGGTTGCGTCGGACCAGGGGGAGGTGGACCGTCTGGGCGATCGTGCCGAGTCCGACGACCGCGATCCCCAGCCCCGTCACGGGACCCACCTCCGGAGGCGGTCACGGTTCCTGCGTTGGTCCTCGACCGCGCGGCGCACGTCCGCGACGTCCATCAGCACGACGTCCTGCTCGACGACGACCCATCCGTCGTACCCCGATTCCACGAGCCGGTCCATGAAACCGGGCACGTCCACGTCTCCCTCGCCCAGGGCGACGAAGACGCGCCTCTCCCAGATGTCGCGCACGGGGTCGTCGGACCCCCTCCCCGCCACCATGACCTCCCGGTCGACGTCCTTGAGGTGGACGTGGTTCACACGGTCCTGCCACCGCTCCAGCGCCTCGAGGGGGTCGCCACCCCCGAGGACGAGGTGACCGGTGTCGAGCGTGAGGTCGATCGTGGTGTCCTCGAGCAGGCGGTCGATCTCCACGGGCGTCTCCACGTGGGTGACGGCGTGGTGGTGGAAGGTGGGCTCGAGCCCGAGGTCACGGACCTCCCCGGCGACCCTCTCGACCCGCCGCGCGAAGGTGTCCCACCGTTCGCGGTCGAGGGAGAGGCCCGGACCTCCCCCCGGGTGACGCCTGCGCTCCTCGGAACCGGAGTCGGCGATCGTCGGGAGGGGGGCTGGTCCGTCCTGACGGGAGGCGACCGTCGCGAAGTCGTCCAGCACGGCACGGGCCTGCGTCAGGGCTGCGTCGAAGTCCCGGTCGGATCCCGCGAACGGGAAGTCCAGCCACCCCCCGCACAGGCGCAGTCCGTGCCGCTCAAGGTTCTCCACGAGGGCGGTCCCGGTGCCGAGGAGTCCGTGGGGTCCCAGGTCGACACCCTCGTACCCTGCGCCCTGCACCAGGTCCAGCAACTCCTCCCCGCCGGGCAGCGGGACGCGGTCGGGACGTGAGAGGGCGAAGACTCCGTAGGAGACGGGCGCGTTCGCGGACAGGATCAAGATCGGGCACCTCCACATCGAGGACCTGAGGCGGGCACCGGGACACCGGGGCCACCACTCATTTAAATCCTAAGCTCGGATTTATTGTGGTCAAGATCTCCCACCGTTCGATACCGAACCGTGACCTAGGAACCGCTGCCGCCCACCACCGGGGAGGCCCTGCGCGGCGCACGTGGAACGTACCGCTGGTCGAGGACCACCGATGCCGCACCGATCGCACCCACGTCCGCCCCCATGGCCGTGGAGAACACGCGCACCGGGTGGGGCCCCCGTGCCGAGGGCGCGGCCAGCGTCGAGATCGCGACCGGCTCGTACCACGGGCGCACGAGCTCCCAGTAGGGACCACCGAACACCGCCATGTCCGCATCGACGAGCTCGGTCGCCATCAGCACCATCTCGGCGATGCGCACGGCGGCCTGCTGGAGGAGGTCGGCGGCGTCACCACCGTCCCGCGCCGCGATGGCGCACAGCCGCCGGAAGTCGCGGTCCACCCCACGACGGTCCCGCGGACCCGGCGCCGGCTCGTCCAGGATCCCCGACTCGTGGGCCTTCGCGACGACGGCAGCGGGATCGTTGTCGATGCCACCGGCACGCCGGTCGTCACGGGCCCCCACCGCCACCAGCATCGCGCCGACCTCGCCCGCGTTCCCCGAGAACCCCCTCACGGGTTCCCCGTTGAGGGAGAGCCCCACACCCGTGCCCGCACCGAGGTAGACGAAGACCATGGTGGCGTCCAGCGACTCCCCGCCCCGGACCCAGTTCTCACCGATGACGGCGGCGAGGGTGTCCTTGACGACCGGCACGGGGAAGCCGAGATGGGTCCCCAGGGCCCTCCCGACGGGGAAGCCGGTCCAGGCGGGCATCCAGACCGAGTGCCAGGGCGCCTGGGTGACGGGGTCGATCGGGCCCGGGGAGGCGACGCAGGCACCGACCACCCGACCGCGGTCCACCCCGGCGCCCCGCACCAGCCTCGTGGCACCCTGCGCAAGGTCCTCGACCGTGCGCCCGGGGTGGTCCAGGTCGACCTCGTCCTGCGAGGAGGAGGCCACCACCGTCCCCTTCATGTCGAGGAGCACCGTCGTCACCAGTGCCGGGTCGATGTGGAAGCCGATGGCATAACGTGCGGATGCCACGAGGTCGATGATGACGCGGGGACGTCCGCGCCCGACCGACTCGGTCGTCAACTCCCTGACCAGACCGCGCACGGCGAGACCACGGAGAATGGCCGACACCGTCTGCACCGAGAGACCCGACATCTCCGCGATGGGCCCCTGGCTGGAGGGACCGAGTCGACGCAGGGAGTGGATCACCACGTTCTCGTTGTACTTCGCAACCCTGCTGAGACTTGATCCAGCGCGCACCGGTCCACCTCCCTGTCGCCACCCCGAACCTGCGGCGGATCACCGACGAGGTCACCACCACTGGTGACATCATGGGCTGGATCGCGCAGCGCCGCGCGGAAAGGACACCGAGAAGTCCCATGACCCCTGCACCCCCCGACAGTGCGTCCCGACGCCCCACCTCACCGGCGCGGTACGCCGTCGGAATGTTCGGGACGTCGATCCCCATCAACGTCATCAAGGGATCGATGCTCTACTTCTACGTGTCGGTCCTCGGCATGGACCTGCGCGCCTACGCCGCGGTCTACACGGTCTACGGCGTGATCGACGCGATCGACAACCCGATCTTCGGGCACATCTCCGACCGCACCCGGTCACGGTGGGGACGACGCAAGCCCTACCTGATCGTGGGCGCCCTGGTCCTCATGTGCTCGATGGCGGCGCTCTTCTGGGTCCCCGACGCGGTCACCGCGCGCACGACGACCCTCCTCGTGGCCTGGTTCGCGGTGTTCGCCATCCTCTCGGAGGCCTCCGACTCCCTGATCAACGCGAACTACGGGGCGCTCCTGCCGGAGCTGTTCCCGCAGGAGAAGCGTCGCGCCCTGGCCAACTCCCTGCGCCAGGGTTTCCAACTCGTGGCGATGGTCCTCTCCCTCGGCCTGACCCCCCTCCTCACCAGGCAGGTCCTCGGCTGCGAGGTCACGGACGTCACCTGCTCGGACCCGACAGTGGGGTACCGGTGGCTGTCCCTGGTCTACGGGGTGCTGGGGGCCGGCGTGATCATCTTCATGGCCCTGGGCGTGCACGAGAACACGCAGATCGAGGACACGGTCAGGCCACGGTTCCTCCACTCGATCAGGGACGTGGTCACCAACCGCTACTTCTGGACCGTCGGGCTGGTCTCAGCGCTCTACGGGGCCTCCATGGCACTCCTCCTGGGTGGCCTCCAGTTCTACGTACGGCATTCGCTCGGGGGCACCGCACTGGACGCGACCATCCTCCAGGTCGTCGTCATCCTCGCCTCCGTGGGATTCCTGGTCGGGTGGACAGCGGTCGTTCGCAGGCTCGGCGCCGCCCGCACGTGGCGCATGGCACTGCCCATCGCAGCGGCCAGCTTCCTTCCCCTCTTCCTGGCGCGGGACCTCGTCACCGGGATCATCGCCGGTCTCTGCGTCGGGTTCGGGTACGCGGGCCTGCTCGCCACGAACGACCTCATCATGGCCCGGGTGCTGGACGACGACGCACGCAGGACCGGTGTCCACCGCGAGGGCATCTTCCTGTCGGCCTTCGGGGTGCTGGGCCGACTCTCCGCGATCCCCACATCCGTCGCGCTGCTGTCCCTGGGATGGTTCTTCGGGTACCGGTCCGGGGACGTCCCGGGCGCGGATCCGGGGACTGCCTGGCGTGTCTACATGTCCCTCTACCCCTTCGCGTTCCTCGCCCTGGGCTCCCTGATCTCCCGCTTCATCCACCTTCCCGCGGACGCGTCCCCGGACTCCTCCGAGTTGCCCGACTCAGCCGGACCGCCCGACTCCCCCGGACTGCCCGGGTCACCGGCCCCCGGGGCCCCTCGACCCCACTGCGGATCCCGGGCGCCCAGGCGTGGCCACCTCCGGGCCGTGGGACGGAGGTGCCCAATGACCCGGGTGGAACCGACCTCGCCGGACGCCACGACGCCGGCGGGACAGCGGAACCTCGTCCTCACCGCCGATGACTTCGGGTACGACCCGGGGACGAGCGCGCTCATCGTCTCCCTGTTGGAGAAGGGTTGCGTGTCCGCGACCACCGTCCTCGCCGTCGCCGGGGACCTCCGGGACCAGGTGTCCCCGCTCCTCGACGTGACGCAGGGCCGCTGCGGACTCCATGCCGCGACGAACTCGGACAGGGGCCCCGCCCCGTGGCGCCCCCTGTCGTCGCCCGGCACGGCACTGGCCGATCCGGACGGCCTCCTCCCCGACGACCCCCTCGTCGCCGAGCAGCGGGCGACACCCGATGTCATCAGTGCGGAACTGCACGCGCAGATGTCCCACCTCCTCGCGTCGGGGCTCACTCCGGTGCGGCTCGACTCCCACTCGGGCACGCTCTACGGACTCCACGGGAACTCGATGCTGGGGGTGGCCATCTCCTTCTGCGCCGAGCACCGACTGGGACTGCGACTGCCGCGCACACTCGGTCTCCTCGCGGGACCACGGCCCCCCGAGCACCTGCGCCTGGCCCATTCCCGGGCGGTGGCCGCCGCGGATGCGTCAGGGGTGACCCTCCCCGTCGAGGTCGCCACCGATCCACGCCCCCACGACCGGATCGAGGACTACGCGGACCTGCGTGCCCACTACGTCTCCCTCCTCCGCTCGCTGCCCGAGGGGACGAGCGAGATCTTCCTGCACCCCGGCGCGGACTCCCCCTGGTCGCGGGCCCACATGGGCCCGGCCTGGCGCAAACGCCTGTGGGAGGCGCGCCTCCTGGAGGACCCCCACTGGCACCGGATGATCGAGGAGGAGGGGATCAACCTGGTCGCCACGTGGTGATCCACACGGATGCCGGCATCCGCGACCGTGGGATCGCGCGTCGTCGGCATCCCAGGAGGAGCGGCGACGCTGTGGAGCTGGTCAACCACTCCTGACGCGGGTCCCCGCACGGGCTCGCGGCGTCATCCGGGTCAATGATTGTCCACGGGAATGGGGCGGCCAGTAAGTTGTCCACAGATTTTGTGGAGCACTGGTGGTCGAACATGTGTTCTACTACGATGGGGTCATGGAAGCACCGACCTCCCTCCCAGTGGCCCCACCGGGGCAGGCCAGCACCTCGGCCCTGCCCGGGCGGGAGTCCACTGCGCCCGTGTCGGGCCGGGAGATGCCCGGCCCCAAGGGCCCGACGGGGGTGGTGGGCCCGACGGGATCTGGGGGCCCGGCAGGGGTGGAGGGCCCGACGGGAGTGGAGGGCCCGACGGGATCTGGGGGCCCGGCGGGAGTGGAGAGCCTGGCGGGGATCTCCGCGCTCCTGCGTGACGGGGCCACCCTGGTGGAGGCGTGCAGTGAGAGGGAACTCGTTGACCTCATCGGGCAACTCGAGGACATCAAGAACCAGTGCAGCGCGGCCCAGACCCATGCGGCCCTCGCCCTGGAGGACGCCCGCGAGACCCGGGCCACCACCCCAGGGGAACGCGAGGCCGCGCACCGCAGTGTCGTCAGTGAGATCGCCCTGGCACGCCGCGAGTCCCCCCACCGCGCCCGCACCCTCCTCGGACTCGCCACCGCCCTGCACACCGAACTCCCCCACACCCTCGCCCACCTCGCCGCCGGGCGCATCAGTGAGTACAGGGCCACCCTCGTGGCCCGCGAGACCGCCTGCCTGGACCCCCAGGACCGGCGGGTGGCCGACCGGAAACTCGCAGAAGGCCTCCCCTCCTGGTCCAACCGGGAAGTCTCCACCCACGCCCGACACATCGCCTACACCCTGGACCCCCACGCCATGGTCACCCACATCGAGCGGGCGGAGGGGGACCGCCACGTCACCATCCGCCCCGCCCCCGCCTGCATGGCCCTCATCACCGCCCTCCTACCCGCAGCCCAGGGCGTCGCCGTCCACGCAGCCCTCCTGCGCGCCGCCGAATCCGCCCACGCCACAGGGGACGCGCGCGCACGCGCACAGGTCATGGCCGACACCCTCGTCACCCGCATCACCGGACAGGACAGACCCGAGACAGTCCCCATCGAGGTCCGCCTCGTCATCACCGACGACACCCTCCTGGGACAGGGCGACACCCCCGCACGCCTCATCGGCTACGGACCCGTCCCACCCACCATCGCCCGACGACTCCTCACCCACACCACCAGTGGCAGTGGCTCCGGCGACGACCGCGACAATGGCACCGGCAGTGGCAACCGCAGTGGCGACGACACCACCCTCCTCGTCCTGGACGGCGCAGCGGAGAACACCTCCACCGGCAGTGGCACCCCCAATGACACCGAGACCCAGACCCGCCAGTGGATCCGACGCCTCTACGCCCACCCCACAACCGGCCAACTCATCGCCATGGAATCCACCCGCCGCCTCTTCCCACCCGGCCTGCGCCGCTACATCGCCACCCGCGACGCCAACACCTGCCGCACGCCCTGGTGCGGGGCACCCATCGCCCACATCGACCACGTCACGCCCGCACGCAACGGAGGCCCCACCACTGCCACCAACGGCCAAGGCCTGTGCATCCACTGCAACCAGACCAGGGAAGCACCCGGCTGGGACGCACACGCCCACCCCGACGGCACCATCACCCTGACCACACCCACCGGACACACCCACACCACCCGACCACCACCACTGCCCCACACCAGAGCCCCAGCCGCCTGACACCACCCCACACCCACCCCGGACCCCAACACCACGCGGACCGAGCCCCAGACCGCGCCGCCACACCCCCTCAGTTGTCAGAACGCGAGAAACGGTTGCACATCCCGTTGCTGGCGATGAGGAGGACGCAGTCCAGCAGTGACTCGGTCTCCGCGCGCACCGTGGCGGCGTCGCGAAGATCCCGGCCCGCAGCGGAGCACCCGCCGCCTGAGACACACGGAGAGGACTGCCGGGTCACCGACCCGAGGGGTCCGGCGCAGGAGACCAGGCACGGGGTCCGGTGCGGACCGCCATCCCATCCGCTCAGAGCTCCTCCATGGCGGGGGCGGACTCCGTCGGTGCGGGGAAGTCCGCCTCGAGGACTGCCAGGTCCTGCGCATCCAGCTCGGCGGCCAGTGCCTGCGCGGCGGCGTTGTCACGCACGTGCCCAGGACTGGAGGCCTGGGGGATCGCGATGACGCCGGGGTGCGTGAGCACCCAGGCCAGAGCCACGCGCGCCGGGGACACTCCGTGGCGCCCGGCCACCCGCCCCAGGGCGTCGGAGCCGAGGATCCGGCCCTGCTCGATCGGGGAGTAGGCCATCATGGCGACACCACGGGCACGGAGTTCGGGCAACAGCGCCGGTTCCGGCCAGCGACGCGACAGGTTGTAGAGCACCTGGTCGACCTCCGGCACCTGTCCCTCCGGCAGGTCGGCCAGATCATCGACGTCCAGGTTGGACACACCCCACCCTCCGATGAGTCCACGACCGACGAGGTCACGGAACCCCTCGATCGTCTCCTCCAGGGGCACCCGGCCCCGCCAGTGCAGGAGGTACAGGTCGACGTGGTCCGTGCCCAGACGGCGCAGACTGGCCTCGCAGGAGTCCTGCACGCCACGGCGCGTGGCATGGGAGGGAAGCACCTTGGTCACCAGGAACGCGTCATCCCGCCTGCCCGCGAGCGCCTCCCCGACCAGACGCTCCGAGCGTCCGTCGCCGTACATCTCGGCCGTGTCGACCACCGTGAGACCGAGGTCGAGGCCCTCGCGCAGGGTGCCGATCTCGCGTTCCCGGCGGTCGGGCCTGTCCCCCATGTGCCAGGTTCCCTGGCCCAGTGGGGGGACGGTCCTGCCCGATGGGAGGGTGACGGTGGAGGATGGTGCTGACGGTCGGTCCATGGGTCCACGCTAGGCGCGCACCCCCACAGGTGCATCCGCTGGGCCCGGCACCGACACTGCGGGTGCGACCGGGGCGATGACAGGGGAGGACGGGAGTTCATGGACGGTACGAGGGAACCCCGGACGACCCCGCCCGTCCTCGTCAGTGCCTGCCTGGCGGGACTCCCCTGCCGCTACGACGGACGGTCGAAGCCCGATCCCGGGATCGTCGCCCTCGTCGAGGAGGGCGGGGCCATTCCGGTCTGCGCCGAGCAGCTCGGCGGACTGGGCACTCCCCGCGCGCCTGCGGAGATCGTGGGTGGGGACGGGCACGACGTCCTGCGCGGACACGCCCGGGTCCTCACCGACACCGGTGAGGACATCACCGCGCAGTTCCTCGAGGGCGCCGGACGGACCGCCGCCGTCGCGCGCGAGCACGGGGTGCAGGAGGCCGTCCTGCAGGCGCGCAGCCCCTCCTGCGGGTGTGGCCGCATCTAC
Organism: Actinomyces polynesiensis; assembly: GCF_000820725.1. GTDB lineage: Bacteria > Actinomycetota > Actinomycetes > Actinomycetales > Actinomycetaceae > Pauljensenia > Pauljensenia polynesiensis. The sequence continues at coordinate 30,660 of NZ_CCXH01000090.1, forward strand.
GACGGCACGCACTCGGGCTCCCTCGGCGACGGGGACGGGGTCCTCGCAGCGCTCCTGCAGGAGAACGGCATCTCGACGAGGGCGCTCCGCGGAGGGCGATAGCCTTCACCCATGTCCTCCTGCCCCTGTGGATCCGGTCGCGACCTCGACGGGTGCTGCGGGCCGTTCCTGGACGGCTCCGCCGCCCCCACGGCCGAGGCCCTGATGCGTTCGCGGTACAGCGCCTTCGTCCGGGGCGACGAGGACCACCTGTTCCGCACCTGGCACCCCCGCACCCGCCCGCCGGGACCGTACGCGGCTCCCGACATCACGTGGACGGGTCTGCAGGTCCTCCGCACGTCCGGCGGCGGGGAGGGGGAGCTCGCCGGCACCGTCGAGTTCATCGCCTCCTGGAGACGCGACGACGGCGTCACGGGGGAGGTCCACGAGATCTCCCGGTTCGCCCGTCGCGCGGGCCGCTGGTTCTACCTGGACGGGGAACTGGCCGAGGGGTGAGAGACCCGGGATCGGGTCCCGCGGGCCGGCTCCCGGCGCCCGGCCCCGTAGAATGTCGCTGGAACGGGGGTCTCGGTGGCGAAGCGAACAACCATGGCCGACGTGGCCGCACACCTGGGCGTGTCGGTGGCGACGGTGAGCATGGTCCTCAACGACCGCCCGGGTTCACGGATCCCCCAGGAGACGAAGGACCGGGTCCGCCGTGCCGCCCTCGAACTCGGGTACGCGCCCAATGCGGCCGCCCGGAGCCTGCGCACGGGTCACAGCCACGCGATCGGCTTCGTCTCGGACGAGGTGATGATCACCCGCTTCGCCTCCGCCATGATCCGCGGGGTCCTCGACGTCGCGGACGAGCGCGGGTACGCGGTGCTCATGGCGGAGACCGACCACAGCGTCACCCGCCTCGCACGGGCGACGGACGCGCTGACCGCGCAACGCATCGACGCCCTCGTCCTCGGGCTCATGCACGCCCGTCGCGTCGACCTGCCCGACCTGGGTGAGCTGCCCCCACACGTCCTCGTCAACGGGGCGACCGCCGGGTGGCACTCGATCCTGCCCGACGAGTACACGGCGGGCCGCACGGCAGCGGACCACCTCATCGAACGGGGACATCGGCGCATCGCCCTCATCGGACGGTCTGCCCTGCACCTGAACCCCGCGGAGTCGGTCACCATCACCCGCCGCATGGCGGGCATCGATGACCGGATGGCGGAGGCGGGCCTCCCGCTGGCCGTCGAGTACGAGGGAGCCGACTGGGAGCCCGACCTGGGGTACCGCGGTGCCCGGGCGATCCTGCCCGCGTCCGGGGTCACCGCGGTCATCGCGGCGAACGACCGTGTGGCCTTCGGCGTCTACTCGGCCGCGCAGGAGATGGGCATGTCGATCCCCGGGGACCTGTCCGTGATCTCCTTCGATGACGAGCAGCTGGCCACCTACCTGCGACCACCGGTCACGACCCTGCGACTCCCCTACTGGGAGATGGGCGCTGCCGCGACGACGATGCTGCTCGACGACGTGGAGCACGGCACCCCGGGCACTCCCGCGCCCGATGGCGAGACCCTGGTCCCCATGCCGCTGGTCGTGCGGGAGTCGGTCCGCGACATCCGCGCCTGAGGGGCGCGTCCGGACCTCCCCGACCCCGGTTCCGGAGGCGCCCGGTACGCGGGGTGATTCGCACTGATCTTCGCCGAGCCCCGACCCCGGTTCCGGAGGCACCCGGGCGACCCGCACCACCCGGGGCGTCACCCGGGACCTTGGACCTTTGCGCGACACCCGCGCTGTGCTAGCTTGCTCTCAGTGCTTTAACGATTAAGCACCGCACGGGCGCAACAGCGGCGCCCGTCCACTCAGAGAGGAGTGCTGGACGACGATGGCCAGCTTCACGAAGTCACTCAAGAACCCCGCCTACCTCCAGAGTTCCCTGACGATGCTGCTGTTCTTCGCATCGTGGGGCATCTGGTGGTCCTTCTTCCAGATCTGGCTGACGAACGAGAAATCGGGTCTGGGCCTCTCCGGCGCCCAGGTCGGGACCGTCTACTCGGTCAACTCACTGGCGACACTGGTCATCATGCTGTTCTACGGCACCCTGCAGGACAAGCTGGGGACCAGACGCCACCTGGCGATCCTCGTCGCCGCACTCACCACTCTGGTCGGCCCCTTCTGCATCTGGGTCTACCGACCCCTGCTGGAGAACCAGTTCATGCTCGGCGTGGTCCTCGGCGCCATCGTCCTGTCTGCCGGCTTCATGGCCGGTGTCGGACTCCTGGAGGCCCTGACCGAACGCTTCAGCCGCCGGTACGGGTTCGAGTACGGCCAGGCCCGCATGTGGGGTTCCTTCGGCTACGCCCTCGTCGCCCTCGCCGCCGGCTTCCTCTTCGTCATCAACCCCGCCCTGAACTTCTGGCTGGGATCCGCCTTCGGCCTGGCCAACCTCCTGATCCTCCTCTTCTGGAAGCCCGGCGAGAAGGCCGCGACGACGCTCCGTCCGGAGGACGTCGAGGACGAGGTCGAGGTCCCCGCCTCCACCCCCGGGATCCGCGAGATGGTCGGCCTCCTGAAGATGCCCGCCCTGTGGCTGATCATCGTCTTCGTCATGTTCTCCTGGACCTTCTACACGGTCTTCGACCAGCAGATGTTCCCCGACTTCTACACCAGCCTCTTCCAGACCCAGGAACGCGGCCAGCAGGTCTACGGGACCCTGAACTCCGCGCAGGTCTTCCTCGAGGCCGCCATGATGGGTGTCGTCCCCGTCGTCATGCGCAAGGTCGGCGTGCGCAACGCCCTGCTCATGGGCGTGACCATCATGTTCGTGCGCATCCTCGGCTGCGCCGTGCTCAGCGACCCGATCGCCGTGTCCGCGGTCAAGATGCTCCACGCCCTGGAGGTGCCTCTGTTCATCCTCCCGATCTTCCGGTACTTCACCCTCCACTTCAATCCGGCACTCTCCGCCACCCTGTACATGGTGGGCTTCCAGATCTCCGCGCAGGTCGGCAACGTCATCCTGTCGACGCCCCTGGGGTGGCTGCACGACCAGATCGGCTACCAGCCGACCTTCCTGGTCATCGCGGGAACCGTCTTCCTCTCCGGGATCTACGCGTTCTTCGTCCTGAAGAGGGACGACGTCGAGGTCCTGGGTGACCCCTTCGTGAGGGAGCCCGCCACGATCGCCTAGACGCGACGACACCGAGCCACGAACGACACGACCACCACACACGACGGAGTGAGAGGCAGGAGCACCATGACCACCATGAAGGAACAGCTCGAGAGGGCGGAGCAGGGCGTCGACACGCTGCTGCGCACGCGCAGGGACCGCTGGTACCCGACCTTCCACATCGCCGCCAAGGCGGGGTGGATCAACGACCCCAACGGCCTGTCGTACTTCCACGACCGCTACCAGGTCTTCTTCCAGCACCACCCCTTCAGCACGGAGTGGGGACCGATGCACTGGGGCCACGTCTCCAGTTCCGACCTGGTGACCTGGAGGCGGGAGCCGATCGCCATGGCCCCCAGCATCGAGGCCGACCGCGACGGTGTCTTCTCCGGATCCGCCGTGGTCTCCGACGACGGTAAACTCGTCGTCTACTACACCGGCCACCGCTGGCGCAACGGCGTCAACGAGGACGACGGCAACCTCCAGGTCCAGTGCATGGCCGTCTCCGATGACGGCGTCAACTTCCACAAGCTCGGCACCATCGTCGAGTGCCCGGACGGGCTCCTGCACTTCCGGGACCCCAAGGTCTGGCGCACGGGGGACACCTGGTACATGGTCTTCGGCGCCTGCTCCGCCGACAAGCGCGGCCAGGTGTGGCTCTACACCTCCCAGGACATGCACACATGGGCCTTCGACCGCGTCGTCTACGAGGACCCGGACCCCGACGTCTTCATGCTCGAGTGCCCCGACATGTTCCCCCTGGGGGACAAGTGGGTCATCGGGTACTGCCCGATGGGTCCGCGCCCCCAGGGCTACGTCGGTCGCAACGGCCACAACGCGGGCTACGTCGTAGGTTCGTGGCAGCCGGGGAAGGAGTTCCACCAGGAGACCGACTACCGGCTGTGCGACTGGGGGCACAACTACTACGCCCCCCAGACCATGCTCGCCCCCGACGGGCGGCGTCTCGTGTTCGGCTGGATGGGGTCCTTCACGCTGCCGGTGGCCACCCAGGCGGAGGACGGATGGTGCGGGCAGCTCACCGTCCCCCGCGAACTCACCCTGGGCGAGGACCTGCACGTGCACGCCGTCCCCGCCCGGGAGCTCACTGCCCTGCGCGAGGACACGGTCGACTTCGGGTCCTTCGAACTCGGAGCGAACGAGGACAAGCTCCTCCTGGAGGACGCCGAGGACGTCGAGATCGAGCTGGAGGTGGACCTCACGCGCACGACCTCGGAGCGTGTGGGCCTCAACGTCCACAAGACCCCGGACGGGCACCACACCTTCGTCTGCTACGACGACCTGGCCCACCGCGTGGTCATCGACCGGCGGGACTCCGGCAAGGGCGACCGTGGCTACCGGGGCGCCCCGTTCACCGGTGACCACCTGAGCCTCAGGGTCCTGGTGGACCGCGGGTCCATCGAGGTCTTCGTCAACGGGGGCCAGGAGACGGTGACCTCCTTCAGCTTCCCGAACGAGGGCGCCCGCGCCCTGGAGTTGACCTCGGAGTCGGGGACGATCGCGGTGGAGTCGCTGAGGGTCCACCACCTCCGCACGATCTGGGAGACGCCCGACCGCTGACCGCCCCGGCCCGCACCCCCGCCCGCGTGGTGCTCCCCCGTCCTGCACCACCCTGCCGTCGGGGCGCCCACACCCCGCGCGGTGGGGCCCTGGGTCAGTACCCGGTGAAGGAGTCGGTCACGACACGGCGGACGCCGACCTCACCCAGCGCGCCACGGACCGCCGCGACGAACCCGGGTGGCCCCGACACGAGGGCGCAGCGCCGCGCGGCGTCCGGGCAGTGTGCGAGGACCTCCCCGGCAGACGGTGGCAGCCCCGCGACCACGGTGACCACCTCCACCCCCGGACCCGCCAACTCCCGGGAGCACGCCGCGTCCGCGGCACTACGGACCACGTGGACCAGCACGACGTCCCGTTCCTCCCCGCGCTCGTGCAGGTCCCCCAGCTGCGCGAGGAAGGGTGTCACCCCGATCCCGCCGGCCACGAGCAGCAGTGGCACCTGCGGGTCCCCCGGCAGCAGGAAATCCCCCCGGATGCCCTCACGGCGCACCACCGCCCCCTCCGGCATGGCCACGAGGGCGGCCTTGACGGCGCTGGGGCGTTCCGGGACGCGGAATGCGACGCGCAGACGCGGCTCGGCGCCGCGAGCCTGTGCGGGGGTGCCGGCCAGGGAGAAGACCCGTCGGTTCCCGCGCACGTCCAGGGCGGTGGGCACGGTCAGTTCCACGTACTGTCCCGCCAGGAACGGCACGGGGCGCCGTGGGGCGAGCACGACCTCGGCGATGCCCGGCGTCGGGCGCAGGACCTCCACGACCCGCAGGTCACCGGCAGCGCCCCGCCCCGCGAGGACGGCGGCCACGAGGTTGGCCACGACGATCCCCGCCTCGGGGCCCGTCGTCAGCGTGTGTGCCCCCAACGTCACCGTCACCGTCAGGCACACGAGGACGCCCATGAGGACGGCGACCACTCCTCTCTGCCACCTGCGCGACGGCAGCGTGAGCGGTTCGGTCGCCATGAACACCGCCAGGAAGACCACCGGGTAGGACAGCAGCGCAGTGGAGAGCGCCTGCCCCGGCGCCGCCCCGGCGAGGACGAGGCGCAGGACGGTCCCGGACAGGGCGGTCACGACGACCAGACCCGCCACACCCCACCCGCCGGCCCGCCGCAGGACCAACGCACCCCCCACCGAGACCGCGGGGAGCATCCACGGGGTGGCCACCCACCACACCGGGGCACCGATCCCGAGGGCCGCGACCACCAACGCCCCGAAGGCCGCGGGATTGACCAGCCGCCGGCCCCGCACCACCAGGAGGTACTTCGACGCGGTCGCCACCAGTGCCGCGAGCGCAGCCGCGAGCACGTCCCGCGTGGAGACGGACGGCCACAGCAGGAAGAACAGCAGGAGGCCGGTGGAGACGGATGAGGCATGGCGCGACGGGGCGCGCACCGCTGCCCCGACCAGGCAGTTGGCGCCCACGGACACCCCCACGCACACGCCCAGGGATGCGACGAGGTCACCCGCGGACTGTGACAGGGCCCCGACGAGGGACCCGAGGAGCGCCCAGCCAGCCAGGGCGGTGAGGACCGCGAGCAGCACCCCGTACATCGAGGTGCGCCCCAGCACACGGTCGAGGTCCACGGAGACCCGCCTCATGCGAAGACCTCCCACTCGCGGGATCCGTCCTGCGACCAGGCTGCGGAGCCGTCCTCGTGCAGGACCAGGGCATCCACACCCAGGGCACGCGACACGCGGGTGGGTCCCTCGAAGAAGAGCGCGGTCGTCGCGGCATCGGCGAGCATCGCGTTCGGTGCGGCGGCCCACGTCGCCAGCACACCGTCGACCGGTCGGCCGGTGCGCGCGTCGAGCACGTGGTGCACACCGGGGGCCCAGGTCCGCCGGTTCGTCGAGGACCCGCACACGGCACCACCGCTGGAGGTGACGACCCCGATGACCCGGGCGGCATCGGCCGGGTCCTCGAGGCCGACGCGGAGGGTGCCCCGGTGGGCGACGTCCCCTCCGGCGTCCACCACGATCCCCGTGGCCCCCTGCGGCACGGGGCCGTCCCCGGGGTCCTCCCCAGGGTTGCTCCCGATGCCGCACCCCTCCAGTTCCGCGAGCACGAGGTCCACCAACTGCCCCTTTCCCACCGCCCCGACGTCCAGGGTGACGGGCACCGACGTGGTCAGACGCCTGCCGTCCCAGTGGCACACCTCGTCCCACGCGGGCGCGGGCAGGTGCCCCGGGGAGGGTCGCAGTCGGTAGTCGGGCCCGTAGCCCAGATGGACGAGGGCGGCCCCGACCAGCGGGTTGAAGGCACCCCGGGTCAGCTCCCCCACACGCGCACAGGTCTCCAGGAGGTCCCCGGCACAGTCCGGGAGCTCGAAGGTGCCGGCGCTCCGGGTCATCGCGGAGACCACCGAGTCATCGCGGAACCGGGAGAACACCCGGTCGTAGTCCTCGATGACTGCCGAGACCCGTCCACGCACGGCCATGGACAGGGGCTCCGGCGTGGTGAGGCGCCACCGCGTGCCGATCGCCCAGAACGTCCATGCGCGGCCGCCCTCGTCGATTATGTCCCGGTCGGCCCTGTCCCCGTCACTGCACCTGTTGACGGTGGGACACTCGGCGCCACCGGGCGTTCCGCTGCAGGGCGGGCGCACGGGCGCGGGAGCGGCGCACGAGAGCGACTGGCACTGCGTCCCTTCCGTCCCACCGGGGACGGGCCGGGGCGATGCGGGCTCACCCACCGACCTGCTCGCGGATCTGGTCGAGGGCGTCGTTGAACCCCTGGCCCGTCAGGGAGGAACTCGCCACGGTGCCCACCGAGACCTCGTCCAGGGACTTGCCGACGACCTGCTCGGCGACGTGGTCCGCGAAGTCCTCCTCGTAGCGCAGGGACTGGGAGTCCACGGCGCCGGGGGTCACGGTGACGGCGGTGATCGTCCCGTCCTCGACCGTGAGGTCGACCTCGACGGTCTGGGTCCCACCGGGACCGGTGTAGGTGCCCGTCGCGGAGTACTCACCGGTCGCCGCACCGACCGAGGAACTCCCTGCCGTGCTGTCGGTGGTCGGGGTCGTGTCACTGGCCGAGGGGGTGGGAGGGGCGGTGTCCGTTTCCTCGGCGGCGGTCGTCGTGCAGCCGGTGGCGAGCACGACGAGTCCGGCGCTGGCGCCCAGCCGGGCGAAGGCTGAAGGTCGGGGCATCGGGGGCTCCTTCGGAGGCGGGTGGGTGGTCCGGTCGAGGGGAAGTCCCACGCTTGGGTGGCTGCCCGGAGGCGGGCGGAGCACCTGTCCGCCACTTCCTCCCCGGGACCGGCACACCGATCGTCGTGGGTGGGACTGGGTGGCGACGGTGACGGACCTGTCCCCCGGCTGTGAGGTGGCTGCAGCCGGAGGCCGACCCCGGAGGGGCTCACCCACCCCGGCGGGCGGGCGACCTCCTCAGAAGCTCCCGTCGATGTCGGAGACCACCACGACCTTCTGGTTCACGAACTCCGTGAGGCCGAGGTCGATGAGCTCACGCCCGTAGCCGGAGCGCCTGGTGCCCCCGAAGGGGATGTCCGCGCGCACGCCGGTGGGCTGGTTGATGTAGACCATGCCCGTGTCCAGCCGGCGGGCGAGGGCCTGGGCCCGTGCGATGTCGGAGGAGAAGACGGATCCTCCCAGACCGAAGGGGGAGGAGTTCGCGATGCGCACGGCGTCGTCCTCGTCGGTGGCGCGGTAGAGCTGGGTGACGGGTCCGAAGAATTCGGTGCGCGCGGTGTCGGAGTCCACCGGGATGTCGGTGAGCAGGGTGGGCCGGAAGAAGGCGCCCTCCTCGGGGACCTCCCGTCCGATCTCCTCCACGGTGGCGCCCTCCTCCTTCGCGTGCGCCACCTGCGCCCTGAGCGTCTCGACCGCCCCGGCGGAGGACAGCGGCGCGAGCGTGGTCTCGGGGTCCATCGGGTCCCCGGCCACGAGGGCGGAGACGCCTGCGCGGTAGACCTCCAGGAAGTGGTCGTACACGGAGTCCACCACGATGAGCCGCTTGGCGGAGCAGCAGACCTGCCCGGCATTCCAGTGGCGCCCGAAGACGGCCCAGTGTGCGGCCTTCTCCACGTCCGCGTCCTCGAGGACCACGAAGGCGTCGGACCCGCCCAGTTCCAGGGTCGACTTCTTGAGGTTCTGCGCGGCCAGTGCGGCGATCGAGGCCCCCGCGCCCTCCGAACCCGTCAGGGCCACGCCACGGACCCGGGGATCGGCGAGGATCTGGGCGGAGGCCTCGTGCGGGATGAAGACGTTGGTGAGCAGCCCCTCGGGTGCGCCGGCCTCCTCGAGGAGTCCCTGCATGGCCAGGGCGGACTGGGGGACGTTGGAGGCGTGCTTGAGGAGCATCGCGTTCCCGGCCGTCATCAGTGGGGCCCCGACACGCACCACCTGGTAGTAGGGGAAGTTCCAGGGCTCGACGGTGAAGATGACGCCCATCGGGTCGTTGACCAGGGCCACGTCCGTGTCCGCGAACCCCTCGGCGTGCAGGTAGCGCGGGGTGAGGAGCTCCGCCCCGTGACGTGCGTAGTACTCGAGGATCTTGGCGGAGAGCTCCACCTCGGCCTCGGCCTCGCCGATGAGCTTGCCCATCTCGAGGGTGAGGATGCCCGCGTAGCGGGTGTGGTCGCCCCTCAGGAGGTCCGCGGCGCGCTGGAGGATGTCGGCCCGGTGCTCGGGTGAGGTCGTGCGCCAGGTGGTGAAGGCGGCGTCGGCGCGGGCGATGGCGGCATCGACGTCCTCGGCTGTGGCGGTGGGGAAGGTCGCGACGACCTCCCCGGTGTGGGGGTTGGTGGTGGCATAGGCCATGGGTGCGCTCCTGGTGTCCCGACCCCGGGAACGAGGGCGACGCCGTCGCGACGGCTCCCCGCCACGCGACTCGGCCACCGCGGGGCGCGGGTGCGCCCGGGACCAGGACCGACGATTTCGTTGACACGTCAACGGTAGGTCAGGGTCCATGGGGCGGCAACAGGGAGTGGTCACCTGTCGGTCGGCACGGCCCGTGTGCCCCGCTGCGCGGGCCGTGCCCCGTGGCATCTCGACCTCCCGGCCGCCCCCGAGGTCGATGACCCCAGGGCGAGGAGGGACAGTGACGTGAGTATTGCCACAACACCCACCGGCAGCCTGTTGGAGATGAACAGGGCCACGCACACGGCGAGCACGAGGAGGGTGATCACTGCTTCCGACACGGTCCCTCCGATCCCCGTCGACCCCGGGTGGATCCGGGTGGGCGGCAGGTGCCGTCCGGCCCGCAGGACCGGGGTGCACCAGCGGTTGGCATGGCTGACGACGACCCCGCCACACCCCAGATCCTAGGAGCAACGGGGTCCCCCGGGGCGTCCCCACGCGTGGGGGTCCCGAGTCCCGGACGGTGGTCCCCCGTCGGGGTCGGGAGGAGGGTTCTCCCCTCCTGGGGACGGTCGCGACGTCGCCACGGGGGTTCCCCGGGAGGCGGCGGGGGCATTAAGGTAAGCCTGCCCTCACGTAATTGAGGGCCCCGTCACCACCCACAGGAGGTCCCCGTGCTCCGTGCCCGTCTCACCGCTGCGATCATCGCGACGGCCGCCCTCGCCCTCGCCGGATGTTCCGGCGGCGCCGCGCAGTCGGGGGGTGCCGCCGCCTCAGGGGACACCCAGAGCTCCGGTGCGTCCTCCACCACGCTGGCCGACGGCACCTTCCCCGTCACCATCCAGCACGCATACGGGTCCACCACCATCGAGTCCCAGCCCGAGCGTGTCGCCACGGTCGCCTGGGGCAACCACGAGGTCCCCCTGGCCCTCGGCGTCGTGCCCGTGGGCATGAGCAAGGCGACCTGGGGCGACGACGACGGGGACGGCGTGCTGCCCTGGGTGGAGGACAAGCTGGAGGAGCTGGGCGCCGAGACGCCCGTCCTCTTCGACGAGACCGACGGCATCGCCTTCGAGGCCGTCGCGGACACCCAGCCCGACGTCATCCTCGCGGCCTACTCCGGCCTCAGCCAGGAGGACTACGACACGCTGTCCAAGATCGCCCCGACCATTGCCTACCCCGGGGTGGCCTGGGGGACGTCCTACGAGGACATGATCCGCCTGAACTCCGAGGCCATCGGGCTGGCCGCCTCGGGCGAGGCACTCATCGAGAACCTGCACACCACGGTGGAGGCCGCCATGGACGAGCACCCCGCCCTGAAGGACGCCAAGGTCCTCTTCTCCTACCTGGACCCCACGGACTTCAGCCAGATCGGCTTCTACACCAGCCACGACACCCGCCCCGGGTTCCTCGAGTCCCTGGGCCTGCCCGCGCCCTCCGTCGTGGAGGAGGAGTCCGCCAAGACCGACGCCTTCTACACCACCGTGTCCGCCGAGCAGGCCGACCGCTTCGACGACGTCGACGTGTTCGTCACCTACGGCGACGCCGACGGCTCGATCATCGACCAGCTCCAGGCCGACCCGCTGCTGTCCCAGATCCCCGCGATCAAGGACGGCCACGTGGCCATCCTCCAGGACTCCACGCCGCTGGCGGCCTCGGCCAACCCCTCGCCCCTGTCGATCCCCTGGGGGATCGACAAGTACTTCGACCTCCTCGCCGGGACACTCGACCAGGCCGACTGAACCCATGAGCACCACCGCGCCCGCCCTGGGCCAGCCACTGCCGGACGTCGCACCCCTGCGACGCCCGGCAGCGGTGCGCCTGGCATGGATGGGGATCGTCCTGGCCTGCCTGGCGCTGCTGTGCATGGCATCGGTGGCCTTCGGTGTGCGATCGGTGGGCCCCTCGGACATCCTCGCCGCCCTCGCGGGCGACGCCACGGGCGTCGACCGGGCCGCCGTGGTGGCCCGCATACCGCGCACCGTGCTGGCCGTGGTGGTGGGGGCGGCGCTGGGCATGTCGGGCGCCAGCATGCAGGCCGTCACCCGCAATCCCCTGGCCGACCCGGGGATCCTCGGGGTCTCCAGCGGCGCCGCGTTCGCGGTCGTCGTCGGCATCGCCTTCTTCGGGATGTCGAGTCCCCACGCGTACATGCTGGTCGCCATCCTCGGCGCGGCCGGTGCGGCGGCCTTCGTCTACACCGTGGGCTCCCTGGGTGGAGGCGGGGCGACACCGCTCAAGCTCGCCCTGGCCGGTGCCGCCATCTCCGCGGCCTTCACCTCCCTGACCAGTGCCGTCCTACTGCCCCGTGTCGACGTCATGGAGTCCTTCCGTTTCTGGCAGATCGGCGGCGTCGGCGGCGCCACCTGGGAGCGCACCCTGGCGGTGCTGCCGGTCCTGGGTGCGGGCGCGCTGGTCTGCCTCGCCGCCGCACGCGGTATGAACTCCCTGGCCCTGGGCGACGACATGGCCGCATCCCTGGGTGAGAACGTCGCACGCACACGTCTCATCGCCTCCGCGGGAGCGGTGGTCCTGTGCGGGGCCGCGACCGCGGTGGCCGGCCCCATCGGCTTCGTCGGGCTGGTCGTGCCCCACCTGTGCCGGCTCCTCATCGGCACCGACCACCGCTGGCTGCTGCCCTTCTCCGCCGTGACGGGAGCGGGCCTGCTGGTCGCCGCGGACATCGTCGGTCGCCTGGTGGCGCGTCCCTCCGAGGTCGAGGTCGGCATCGTCACCGCCGTCATCGGAGCCCCGTTCTTCATCTGGATCGTGCGGCGTCAGAAGGTGAGGGAGCTGTGAGCACGCAGACCCGCAGGTCCGACGGTTCCACCGGGGGCGCCCTCGTCGACCTGGACGCGCCCCCCACCGCACCCGCACACCCGAACGCCCCGGCGACCTCGCGCGCGGGGG